>NZ_JBITWA010000002.1:306463-447675 GCF_044543425.1 Bacillus sp. NPDC077411
AGAGAATGAAGAGATTGACATATAGGATTTGTCAATAATTAGGGTGGTACCGCGAATAAAATCGTCCCTACTGATTAATTTCAGTAGGGATTTTTTATTTACCTCCACTAAGTACCAATAGTGATGTAAAGGAGGTGAATAGCTATGGAAGATGGCTATTACTATGTAAAATTACTTGCAAAACAATTTGAAAAATTAGGAACAGAAAGAGGAGAACAGAATGAAGAAAGATGGTTTAAAGAAAGAGTTATTACCTAGACATGTGCAATTTTTAGCGTTAGCGGGAATGATTGGTACGGGTATTTTTAAAGGTAGTGGAGATACTTTAGGGATTGCCGGGCCTGGTGTAATTATTTCGTACTTACTTGGTGGATTATTAATGATGATTGTTATGGTGGCTTTAGCTGAAATGGCTGTTGTTTATCCAAATCATAATGTTCAACATTTAGTTCATAAGGCTTTTGGGTTTCATGTATCATTTGTCGTTGGATGGCTATACTGGATTAACTGGACGCTTGTTACAATTGTAGAAATATTAGCTGCAGGCTCTTTTTTACAATTTTGGTTTTCGAATGTACCTCTTTGGTTACTGAGTGCTATTTGTGCGCTTTTAGTTGTGGGAATTAACAGTTTTCAGGTGAAATTTTATGGCGAAATGGAATTTTGGTTTGCTAGTATAAAAATTTTGGCACTTATATTATTCATCCTTTTAGGCGGAGCAGTCTTATTTGGACTAACGAGTTTTGCTCCATCGACACCAACGGAACATTTACTTGGGCATGGGGGATTCTTTCCAACTGGTATTAAAGGGGTATTTAGTGCTTGTTTTATTGTAATGTTTTCATTCGGAGGATCTGAGTTAATAGGGGTAGCAATTTCTGAGACAAAGGACGTTGAAAAGGTTTTACCTAAAGTGATAAAGGGTGTTGTTTGGCGCGTTATCATATTTTATATCTTGCCCATTACAATTATTGC
Source organism: Bacillus sp. NPDC077411 (assembly GCF_044543425.1). Lineage (NCBI taxonomy): Bacteria > Bacillati > Bacillota > Bacilli > Caryophanales > Bacillaceae > Bacillus > Bacillus sp. NPDC077411. The sequence goes on from NZ_JBITWA010000002.1 coordinate 307,439, forward strand.
GGGATTAATACCTTGGAATAAAGTTGCAGGAAATGAAAGTCCGTTTATACAAGTAATGAATGCTATTGGTATCCCAGGTGTTGCACACATCATGAATTTTGTTTTATTAACTGCAGTTCTTTCAGCTGCGAATTCAGGAGTTTTTGCTACTTCCAGAACAATGGTTGCGCTAGCTGAAAAAGGAGAAGCGCCAAAAATATTGAAACAGACTGCGAAATCAGGTGCACCAATCATTGCAATCGCTTTTAATGGCTTATTATTATTGATAGGGGCAGGACTAGCATTCTTTGCTCCAGATAGTATTATCAGAACAATGATGACAATTCCAGGATTTACAATGTTATTGCTTTGGTTAAGTATTTGCTTTGCACAACTTAAATTACGTCCAACTTATTCAACAATGCCTAATTTTAAAATGAGTTTTTTTCCAACTACGACTATTATTGGAATCGTAGGATTATGTATTATTTTCATAGGTTCAACGTTTAGTAATGGAATTTCAGTCGGAACAGTGGTTTGTTTTACAACTTTAGCAATTTTAAGTGGTTTTGCTTTACTTAAAGGACGGAATAGAAAGAAGACACACAATTAAAGCATATAAGTTAAATCCATGAAGGGATAAATCAAAGCCACAACAAAAAGCTGTACTATTTCACGTATACAATAATACAGCTTTTTGTATATTATTTTACGGAATGAGCTTGTTGCATTTTTTTAATAATTCGTATTTGTCCGCGATGACTTAACTCGTCTTCAAATACATGAAACCATTTGAAATAATTGTTTGCTGGTTTATCATACCAAAATGTAGTTGTTTTAAATAACCATTCGTTTGGAAGTGATTGAAATGTAGCGATTGTTTTCTCGCGCACTTCTTGTAATGTATTGATGTAGAAGTCTAATGGCTGGTTTTTAATTTTCTCGCGTCCAAGATTACCTAGTTCAACACCTGGTAACCAGCGTTCTAGTTCTTCCTCTGTCGGTTCTCTGTCTTCAAATGTATGAATTTGATAATAAAATTCGATAGCCGCCATGTGATACAGAAGCATACCAATTGAATTTGTATTTTCATCATATAAATAGTCTAATTCCTCAATTGTTAAACCTTGGACAGCCTGTAGTGTCGAGAAACGTGCATAGTTCATCATTGAAACAAGTTTAGAAAAATCATCGCTTAATCCATCAATTTTATCAATTAAAAATAAATTCTCCATAGAAATCCCCCTGTTCTGAAAAACCGACCTATACTTAATTTCTCCAAATAGGAAGAGATTCCTGTTTTTATGTCGATTTTTTAACTTGTATTTATATAATGAACAGTAGGGGTGAAGAAAGTTTCACTTTATCCTAAAACAATAAGTTCTCTATTCGCATGTGTAATCACTTCATACCCAGTTTTCGTCACGACAATATCATCTTCAATTCTGCAACCGCCAAAGTTTGGGATATAAATACCTGGTTCTACGGTTACAACCATTCCTTCTAACAGTGTGTCTGTACTGTCTTTTGATAATCGAAGAGGTTCATGAAGTTCTAATCCAATTCCATGGCCTGTTGAATGACCGAAGTATTCACCGTAGCCATGTTCAGTAATGTAATTTCTTGTAACGTCATCGATTGTTTTTGCCGACTCACCTGGGCGGATTGCTTCAGTGCCGCGTTTTAAAGCTTCAAGTACAATGTTGTATATCTTTACAAATTCTTTAGAACAACTGCCAATTGCAACAGTGCGCGTTAAATCCGAGCAATATCCGTTATAAAGTGCACCAAAGTCTAATGTAACAATATCACCGTCTTCAATGATTTTACTTGTAGCTACCCCGTGCGGGAGAGAAGAGCGAGTACCAGACGCTATGATAATGTCAAACGATGAAGAGGAAGCTCCTTGTTTTCGCATGAAAAATTCTAATTCATCTCTTACATCGTGTTCGGATACGCCAGGTTTTAGGAAAGTTGTAATATGCCCAAAGGCATCATCTGCGATGCGAGCGGCAATTTTAATCATTTCGATTTCAGACTCTTCCTTTACGGTACGAATCGTCTCGATTACTTCATCTACATGAACAAGTTTGACATTTATATAATTTTGCAACGCTGTGTATTGTTTTAGCGTCATGTTATTTTCTTCTATACCTAGTTTTTTAATTTGTAATCTGTCTACTTGAGCGGCAATTTCTTGTTCTATGTTCCCTTTGTGCATAATAATTTCTGCTTCATGTACTTGTGCTTTCGCTTGATCTGTATAACGGAAATCTGTAATAAATACTGCATTTGTAGGGGAGATTAAGACAACTCCAGCAGTACCTGTAAATCCAGTTGTATATCTGCGATTTTCTTTTTTTGTAATAAGTAATCCGTCTATTCCATATTGATGTAGCTGTTTTTGTATTTTTTTAATTCTTGAATTCATTTTAATTCCTCCCTTTCATCCCCTTACATAAAGCAATAATAATGCCAACATTTTGTATAAGGGGGAAAGTTGTTTATGTAGCATGAATAGGGAGTAAAGTTCTGCTGAGAAAAGAGTTTCGCTAAATCTCTGTCAAATAATATAGACACACAAGGTGATTTTGTGTCTATATTATTTGACAAAAAAATGATTGTGTAAAAAATGAACGAAAAAGAGATGATTACCCTATTGTAATCATCTCTTTTTATCTTTAAGCCTTTAATTTCATCACCGTGTCTGCATCTGGCGTTACATATACTGTTTGTTGATTATCGTACGTCACAAACCCAAGCTTTGCTCCGCTCGGCTTTTTCACATGACGAATTTTCGTATAATCGACTGGAACTGAGCTCGATTCTTTTGCCTTACTAAAGTAAGCAGCAAGCTTTGCTGCTTCAATTAATGTCTCGTCGCTTGGCTCTAATGAACGAATGACTACGTGTGATCCTGGAATGTCTTTCGTATGAAGCCAAATTTCATCTCGGCGTGCAAGCTTACTTGTTAAATAATCGTTTTGTTTGTTATTTTTTCCGACTAAAATCTCTGTTCCGTCACTTGCAATATATTTGTCTAATATAGGTTTCGCAGGTTTCTTCTTTACATTTTTCGCTTTGCGATTCCGCATATATCCTTCTTCAGCTAGTTCTTCGCGAATTTCCTCAATATCTTTAGAAGAAGCAGCTTCCATTTGTTGTAATAAGCTGTCAAAGTAAAAGATTTCTTCGTCTGTTTTTTCGATTTGTTCTTCAACGATTGCGATGGAATTTTTTGCTTTTTGATATTTTTGGAAATAACGCTGTGCATTTTCTGATGGTGTGCGCAGTGGATCTAAAGTAATTTTTACAGTGCCGCTATTTTCATCATAGTAATTGATAACTTCAATTTCTTTGTCGCCTTTTTTCATTGCGTACATATTAGCAGTAAGCAATTCACCAAATAGTTGATATTTATCTGCTTTTCTCGCGTCCTCTAACGTTTTTTGTAATTTAATCACTTTCTTTTCATTTTTTGCTTTTTCATTTTGCATAAACCGCTCTAAATCATGGGCCTGTTGCTTTACGCGGTCACGCTCTGCTTTTCCAAAGAAGAATCGATCTAGTAATTCACTGACAGATGAGAATGCTTTCTCTTCACCTTTTAAGTGTGAAAGTGGGAATAAATAAAAGAATTCTTTCCCATTTGCTACAATCATCGAAGGCGTATACTGATGTTGTAAGAGCGGTTTTTGTAGTGTGAAAAATGCTTCAGATAATGCATGCTCATTCACCATGCCAGCCTTTGCAACTACTTCTTTTGCAAATAATGGAGAGATTCCTATAAAAGCTCCTACGAGTTGTTTATCCATATTTCCTGATAAAAAGTCGAGCGGTCGAATAAATTCTTCTTGCGTTTCAATTTGCAAGGGATTGATTTTCTGTTGCGTTGGCGGTGCAATATATTCAGACCCGGCATATACAGTGCGGTGACGGTTTACCGCTAAAGAAACGTGTTTTAAACTATCCAAAATTATATTTGTTTTGGAGTCTACTAAAATGATATTACTATGACGCCCCATGATTTCAATAATTAATGTTTTTAATGATTCATCACCAATTTCATTGCGGCTGCGAATTGTAATTCGAATCATCCGTTCTAAATCAATTTGTTCAATTTTTTCAATGAATCCACCTTCTAGATGTTTGCGAAGAAGCATGCAAAACATTGGCGGTAATGCAGGGGAGTCATAATTTTGTGTTGTTAGATGCATCCGTGCATATGTTGGGTGTGCGGAAAGAAGTAATTTTTGATTTTTTCCGTTTGCCCGAATATGTAATAAAATTTCATATTTTGATGGTTGATATATTTTTGAAATTCTTCCTGTTTGAAGAGAATTTGCAATTTCATGTGTGATTGCTCTTGTAAATAATCCATCGAATGCCATGTTAAACACTCCTTTCTCACTAAAAGTTAATTATAGCATTTTTTCGGACGAGGCTGAATAAGCTTTCATTAGAGCATGTCTGCAATCAGGAGGTAGATGGCGAGATGAATTGGTATGAACTGCGTGCACATGAAGTTGAAGAGCGAACGAATACAAATGTAAAAACAGGATTGACGGAGCAAGAGGTGGGAATTCGGTTGAAAAAACTAGGCCCAAATGAATTGCAAGAAGCAAAACGGCCTTCTGCACTTCTTGTGTTCTTGGCGCAATTTAAAGATTTTATGGTACTTGTTTTGTTTGGAGCAACGGTTATTTCTGCTTTTTTAGGAGAATATGTTGATGCAATTGCGATTGTAGCAATTGTTATTATTAATGGCATTCTCGGGTTTTTTCAAGAGAGAAAAGCAGAAAAATCACTGGAAGCATTAAAAGAGCTTGCCGCCCCGCAAGTAACTGTACTTCGAAATGGGAAGTGGATGAAAATTCCTTCGAAAGGTCTTGTACTTGGAGATATTATTAAATTTTCAAGTGGAGATCGTATCGGTGCGGATGTACGTCTCATTGAAGCTTCAAGTCTATATATTGAAGAGTCAGCATTAACCGGAGAATCAGTGCCGGTCCAAAAGAAAATGGATGTTCTGCATGGTGCTGATATTTCAATTGGTGATCAAACAAATATGGCATTTATGGGAACGATGATCACGAGAGGATCTGGTATTGGAGTTGTTATTGGAACAGGGATGAATACAGCAATGGGACAAATTGCAAATATGCTGCAAAACGCACAGCAAAATGAAACACCATTGCAGAGAAGACTTGAGCAGCTTGGGAAAATTTTGATTATTGTTGCATTAATTTTAACGGCACTCGTTGTATTAGTTGGTGTTTATCAAGGAAATGAAATGTATCATATGTTTTTAGCGGGTGTTTCGCTTGCTGTTGCAGCGATTCCAGAAGGGCTGCCAGCCATTGTAACAGTAGCACTCTCACTTGGAGTTCAACGGATGATTAAGAAAAAAGCAATTGTAAGAAAGCTACCTGCGGTTGAAACATTAGGGTGTGCATCTGTCATTTGTTCAGACAAAACAGGGACAATGACACAAAATAAAATGATGGTCACACATGTATGGTCGAGTGGTGAAACGTGGAATGTAACGGGGCAAGGCTATGAACCAAAAGGTGAATTTATGAAGGGTGATAAGAAAATAAATCCGACAGCGGCTCGCTCTTTATATCAGCTTCTCACATTTGGATGCTTATGTAATAACGCAAATATTGTAAAAAAGAAAAAAACATATGTATTAGACGGTGATCCGACAGAAGGTGCACTCGTTGCAGCAGCAATGAAGGCTGGTATTTCAAGAGAAGGGGTAAAGGATCAATTTGAGGTCATTCACGAATTTCCGTTTGATTCAACGAGGAAAATGATGAGTGTAATCGTTCGTGACAAGGCAGGGAAAAAATTTGTGGTAACAAAGGGAGCACCTGATGTTTTATTACAAATGAGTCAGACCATTTTATGGGGAAATAAACAGCAGCCATTAACAGAATTGTATCGAAATGAAGTACAAACGGCGATTCATCATTTAGGAAGTCAAGCACTTCGTACAATTGCAATTGCTTTTAAACCATTAAAAACAACGGATCACCTGCAAAGTGAACGAGAAGCGGAACAAGATTTAATGTTTATTGGATTGCAAGGAATGATTGATCCGCCAAGACCGGAAGTGAAGCAAGCGGTACAAGAATGTAAAGATGCGGGTATTAAAACAATTATGATTACAGGAGACCATAAAGTAACAGCGATGGCAATCGCTGAGCAGCTTGGGATTTTGTCACATGGTGGTCGCGTTGTAGAAGGAATCGAACTTGCAAACATGTCGATTGAAGAATTGGAAGATATTGTTGATGAAACATATGTCTTTGCACGTGTTTCTCCGGAACATAAATTGAAAATTGTGAAGGCGTTGCAAAATAAAGATCATATTGTGGCAATGACCGGTGATGGTGTGAACGATGCGCCTGCTATAAAAGCAGCTGATATTGGTGTGGCGATGGGGATTACTGGAACAGACGTTGCGAAAGAAGCATCATCTCTTGTGTTATTAGATGACAATTTTGCAACTATAAAAGCAGCAATTAAAGAAGGAAGAAATATTTACGAAAACATTCGTAAATTTATTCGTTATTTATTAGCGTCTAATGTAGGGGAAATTTTAGTTATGCTATTTGCAATGATATTAGCATTGCCCCTGCCGCTCGTACCCATTCAAATATTATGGGTGAATTTAGTAACAGATGGTTTGCCGGCCATGGCGCTCGGACTTGATGCAGCAGAAGGTGATGTGATGCGAAGAAAACCGCGCCATCCAAAAGAAGGGGTCTTTGCGAGAGGGCTTGCATGGAAAATTGTGAGCCGTGGTTTTTTAATTGGTGCGATGACACTCTTAGCATTCATTATTGCATACAATCAACATCCGAATGAATTAAAGTATGCGCAAACAGTTGCGTTTGCAACACTTGTTTTAGCTCAGCTTATTCATGTGTTTGATTGCCGTAGTGAACATTCTGTCTTTCACCGTAACCCATTTGGAAATATGTATTTAGTAGGAGCAGTAATTATTTCGATTTTACTCATGCTAGTAGTGATATATTATCCGCCGTTGCAACCGATTTTTAGTACGATGCCAATTCAAGCGAGAGATTGGCTCTTGGTTGTTGGGCTCTCTTCTATTCCGACATTTTTATTAGTAGGATCTTTACTAACTGGGAAGTCTGAAAAAAAGAAACCAATTGTATATAAAAGAGGTGTAAACTTGAAATAGTAAATGAGATAAAAGTGTGCTATAATTTTAAAAGGTAGTAGAGTAGAATCTCTATTACCTTTTTCATTGAGGAAGATCATGGCTTGGATGTGATAAAATGATTTCGAGTATGACAGGTTTTGGACGCGCAAAAGTAGAAAGTAATGCGTTTCAAATTACAGTAGAAATGAAGTCGGTCAACCATCGTTTTTTAGAGATGAACATTCGTCTTCCGAAGCAAATGATGGTGTTCGAGGATAAAATCCGCAAATTAATTGCAGAACAAGTAGGCCGCGGACGTATTGAAGTATCGATTATTGTTGAAGGACAAGGACTCATTGAACGGAAATTACGCGTGGATTGGTCCCTTTTAGAGCAATATAAGCTCATTATGGAAGAAGCGAAGGGAAAATTTCAATTACAGGATCCGATTACATTACAGCAGCTTATTGCTATGCCGGAAGTGACAGCAATTGAAGAAGTTGAAAATGTAAATGAAGCGTTTGAACATAGTTTGTATGAAGCGGTTTGCTGTGCTGCTAGTATGTTAAAAACGATGCGTGATGGTGAAGGGGAACGACTGCATAAAGATTTGGAGCATCGTTTACAAGGAATTTACGCGTGTGTGCGTGCCATTGTCCCATATGCGCCGTCAGTTATTCAAAAATATCGTGAGCGCTTAGAAAACCGTTTGAAAGAATTACATAATCAAGAATTAGAAGAACAACGATTACTTACAGAGATAGCGGTATTTGCAGACCGCTGTGATATTCATGAAGAATTAGTTCGTTTGCAAAGTCATTTAGAACAATTTCAAGAGGCGCTGCAAAGTCAAGAGCCAGTTGGAAGAAAGTTGGATTTCATCGTACAAGAAATGCATCGTGAAATTAATACAATTGGTTCAAAAGCAAATGACTTAACAATTTCAAAATATGTTGTTGAAATGAAAAATAATCTTGAAAAAATTCGTGAACAAGTACAAAATATTGAGTAGCTGTCAATTGTATATGAAGTTATACGAGAGGGAGAAATCGGATAGACTTACTAGGAGGCGCAAATTATGGCCATGCGGTTTTTAAATATTGGATATGGAAATATCGTATCAGCACATCGAATTATTTCCATTGTAAGTCCGGAATCAGCACCGATTAAAAGGTTAGTGCAGGAAGCTCGTGAACAAAACGTGCTGCTTGATGCTACCTATGGTCGAAAAACACGAGCAGTGATTGTTATGGATGATGGGCATATTGTATTAAGCCCAATACAACCGGAAACAATTGCACATCGGTTAAACAATAAAGAAGATTTAAGTGACGAAGGGTAGGTTTAACATATATATGAGAAGTAGAAGAGGGTTGCTCATTGTTCTTTCAGGGCCTTCTGGTGTTGGAAAAGGAACAGTTCGAAAGGAATTGTTCAGTAAAGAAGATACAAATTTACAATATTCTATTTCTGTAACAACGCGTAAACCGCGTGAAGGAGAAGTAGATGGTGTTGATTATTTCTTTAAAACGAGAGAAGTGTTTGAAGAGATGATTCGTAACAATAAACTGCTTGAATGGGCGGAGTTTGTTGGAAACTATTACGGAACACCAATTGATTATGTAGAGCAAACATTGCAGCAAGGGAAAGACGTTTTCTTAGAAATTGAAGTGCAAGGTGCAATTCAAGTAAAGAAAGCTTTTCCAGAAGGAGTATTTATCTTTTTAGCTCCTCCGAGTTTATCGGAACTAAAAAACCGCATTGTGGGCCGTGGTACAGAAACAGAAGAAGTAATTCAAAATCGTTTAACAGTAGCAAAAGAAGAAATCGAAATGATGGATGCTTATGACTACGTAGTAGAAAACGATGAAGTAGAACTTGCTTGCGAACGTATTAATGCAATTGTGGTAGGTGAACATTGTCGCCGTGAGCGAGTAGCAAAATATTATAAAGAAATGACGGAGGAAATGTAATATGTTAAACCCATCTATTGATTCATTGTTACAAAAAATTGATTCTAAATATACGCTAGTAACAGTAGCTGCAAAACGTGCTCGTGAAATGCAAGAGCATAACGATTGCAGTGTTGAACAACCAGTATCGCATAAATTTGTAGGAAAAGCGTTAGAAGAAATTAATGCGCAATTATTAAACTACGAACCAAGTGAAGATAACAACCATAAATAAAGCTTTTTTTTTCGACAAATAGAGGCATAGATACTATACTTTTCTATGTAACAGTAACAACCTATTTACAAGTAGGTTGTTATTTTTTTACGATATAGATAAGTGAAAAAACCAACATAAAAGCTTTCTTATTAGATGGGCGAGAGCATCTGGCCATGCATAGAAGCGGTCAGGGCCTTTTCCTACCACATGCGAGGTTTTAAAACAAAGGGAGAAAGCAAGTGGCGGTCATGTTGTATTCTGCATAGCAGAGATCTATATGTCGAAAAATCAAAATGGATTCATATAGGACTAAGTTTCATAAAAGAAAGAGGACGAGGCTTATGCTAAAAGGGAAAAAAATACTTTTATGTGTCACAGGAGGCATTGCTGTATTTAAAGCAGCTGCGCTCACAAGTAAATTAACACAGGCAGGTGCGCTTGTGAAAGTGATGATGAGTGAATCGGCAATGAAGTTTGTTACACCGCTTACGTTTCAAGCGCTTTCTCGCCATGATGTATACACAGATACATTTGATGAAAAAGATTCAGCAGTTATTGCTCATATTGATTTAGCAGACTGGGCTGATATTGTTCTTGTTGCACCGGCGACAGCAAACATTATTGGTAAATTTGCAAATGGTCTTGCCGATGATATGGTTTCAACGACGCTTCTTGCAACAACGGCTCCAGTGTGGATTGCACCTGCGATGAATGTTCATATGTACGAAAATCCAGTTGTCCAAAAAAACATGCAAACGTTAAAACAGTTAGGTTATACATTTATTGAGCCTGGAGAAGGCTTTTTAGCTTGCGGATATGTTGCCAAAGGCCGATTAGAAGAACCAGAAAATATTGTGTCAATGTTAGAAATGCATTTTTCACAAGAGAAGCCGCTTCAAGGAAAACGAATATTGGTGACAGCAGGTCCGACACGTGAAAAAATTGATCCAGTTCGTTTTATGACGAATTTTTCTTCTGGGAAAATGGGATATGCACTTGCGGAAGTTGCGGCAAGTCTTGGTGCAGAAGTCATTCTTATTTCTGGTCCAACGGCGCTAACGCCCCCTGCGAATGTAACGACAATACAAGTACAATCTGCACAAGATATGTTAGAGGAAGTTTTACATCATTATGCCAATATGAATGTTGTAATCAAAACAGCAGCAGTAGCGGATTACCGTCCAAAGTTTGTATACGATGAGAAGATGAAAAAGAAAAGCGGCGATACAGTTATTGAATTAGAAAGAACGACAGATATTTTGAAAACATTAGGTGAGAAAAAGGAACATCAATTACTCATTGGTTTTGCAGCAGAAACAACAAACGTTGAAGAGTATGCAACGAAAAAATTACGCGAGAAAAATGCTGATATGATTGTTGCCAATGATGTAAAAGCAGAAGGGGCAGGATTTGGTACGGACACAAATATTGTGACGATGTATAAACGAAATGGTGCCGTGGTTGAATTGCCGCTATTAACAAAGCTGGAAGTAGCGAGAGAAATTTTACTACATGTTGAAAGAATGCTGGAAGAGGATCCTGCATGAAATTTGCAAGTGTAATTGTCGATGTTCCAGCAAGGCAAACGGATAGGCCATTCGATTATATTATTCCTAAACGTTGGGAAGATCTTGTTCAAACGGGTATGCGAGTCGTTGTTCCATTTGGACCGCGAAAATTACAAGGATTTGTCATCGGGATAAAAGATACAGTAGATGTAGATGTAAATAAGTTAAAAACATTGCATGAATTGTTAGACGTTACACCTGTATTAAATGAGGAATTGTTGCAGCTTGGAAGTTGGCTTACAGAAGAAACGCTTTGTTTCACAATTTCAGCATTCCAAGTTATGTTGCCAACAGCAATTAAAGCGACATATAAAAAACAGCTACGTCTTCATAGACCGGAAGACGTAGCGGCCAATGTGAAATTGCTCTTTCAAGGAAAAGAAAGCATCGATTGGAATGTGCTTGATGAACAACCACAGATGTACCGTGCAGTGCAAACAGAAATTGCAAAAGGGAATGTAGAAGTTGTTTATGAAGTAAAGGATAAGGCGCAAAAGAAAAAACAAAAAATGATTCAACCTGTTTTGCCTCATGAAGAATTAGAGGAAACGGCCTTTCGTCTAAAGAGTAAAAAGCAGCAAGATGTATTGTATTATTTCATGGAACACCATCAGTCCGTACCGTTAAAAGTAGTAATGGAAGAATTGCAAATGACTGATGCTCCCATTAAATCTCTTGTGAAAAAAGGTTTGTTAGCTGAAAAATATGTGGAAGTATACCGGAATCCGTATGATGATGATGCTTTTGAGCGTACAAAACCATTCCCGCTTACAGAAGAGCAACGACAGGTGATTACACCGATCTTAACTTCTATTACAGAAGAGCAGCATGAGACGTTTTTACTGTACGGTGTCACAGGAAGCGGAAAAACAGAAGTTTATTTACAGTCAATTGAAGAAGTGCTTAGAAAAGGAAAAGAAGCCATTGTACTTGTACCTGAAATTTCGTTAACGCCGCAAATGGTGGATCGTTTTAAAGGGCGTTTTGGCTCGCAAGTTGCAGTTCTTCATAGTGCATTGTCTGTTGGGGAAAAATATGATGAATGGCGTAAAATCTTACGGAAAGAAGTTAAAGTAGTTGTAGGGGCGCGTTCAGCAATTTTTGCACCATTTGAGAATTTAGGAATTATTATTATTGATGAAGAACATGAATCGAGTTACAAACAAGAGGACAATCCACGCTACCACGCACGTTCTGTTGCAATTCGGCGGGGAGAATATCACAATTGTTCTGTTGTATTAGGAAGTGCTACACCTACACTAGAATCGTTTGCTCGTGCCCAAAAAGGTGTATATACACTTCTTACGATGACAAAACGGATGAATGAACAGGATTTGCCGGCAGTTGAGATTATTGATATGAGAGAAGAGCTTCGTGATGGCAATCGTTCGATGTTTTCTCAGCTTCTTCATGAGAAGATAGCGGATCGATTAGAGAAAAAAGAACAAATGGTGCTTTTTTTAAATCGAAGAGGACATTCGACATTTGTTATGTGCCGTGATTGCGGATATGTCGTGCAATGCCCGCACTGTGATATTTCACTTACATATCACAGAATGAATAACCGCTTGAAATGTCATTATTGTAGTTATGAGGAAAATTTGCCGAATGCTTGTCCTGCTTGTAATAGTACCTATATCCGCTTCTTTGGAACAGGAACACAAAAGGTTGAAGAGGAAATTACAAAATTGTTTCCAGAAGCACGCGTTATTCGAATGGATGTGGATACGACAAGTCGTAAAGGGATGCATGAAAAGCTTCTGAAGTCATTTGGGGCAGGCGAGGCAGATATTTTACTTGGAACGCAAATGATTGCGAAAGGTCTTGATTTTCCAAATGTGACGCTTGTAGGTGTATTGACAGCAGATACAATGCTGCATTTGCCGGATTTCCGGGCAAGTGAAAAAACATATCAACTTTTAACACAAGTAAGCGGTCGAGCTGGACGTCACGAACTTCCAGGAGAAGTAGTGATTCAAACGTATACGCCTGAACACTATAGTATAGAATTAGCAAAACAGCAGAAGTATGATATATTTTTTGAACGTGAGATGTATATGAGGAAAATGCGGCAATATCCACCATATTATTACGTTGCATTAGTTACAGTATCTCATCCGGAATTGTTAAAAGCAGTGCAGGTAACAGAGAAAATTGTTGGTTTTTTAAGACAACATTGTTCACAGCAAACGATGATCTTAGGTCCGGTTGCTTCGGCAATTCCTCGTATAAAAGATAGATATCGCTACCAATGCATGATAAAATACAAACGGGAACCAAACTTAAAGTACGTGCTTAAAATGGTAAATGAACATTATCAAGCAGAAATGCAAAAAGACTTGCAAATCTCAATTGATTTTAATCCAACTATGTTGATGTAGTAGAACTGAATTTAGAGGGAAATGGATAAAATAAAGTGGAACATTTACAAGTAGGGAGATTAATCATCAGTAAGGAGTGCCCTCATTGATGGGAGTTTCACTTTATTTCAATCTGATTGTATGTTGAAAAGGAGAGCAGTATGGCAACATTAGAAATAGTAAAACATCCAAATGAAGTATTAGAAACGCCGTGTGAACGTGTTATAAATTTTGATAAAAAGTTAGTGAAGCTTTTAAAAGATATGCACGAAACGATGTTAATTGCGGATGGTGTTGGATTAGCAGCGCCGCAAGTTGGTGTAAGTCTGCAAGTTGCTGTTGTAGACATCGATGATGATAACGGGAAAATTGAATTAATTAATCCTGTTATTTTAGAACAACGTGGTGAACAAGTAGGTCCCGAAGGCTGCTTAAGTTTTCCGGGGCTTTTTGGTGATGTAACACGTGCTGAGTATATTAAAGTACGTGCCCAAAATCGCCGCGGGAAAGTGTTTTTATTAGAAGCAGACGGCTTTTTGGCCCGTGCAATTCAACATGAAATCGATCATTTACATGGTGTGTTATTTACATCTAAAGTAACGCGATATTATGAGGAAAATGAATTAGAAGAGATGTAAAAGGAGAGTTTTTTAAATGGTGAAAGTTGTATTTATGGGAACACCGGACTTTTCAGTGCCGGTGCTTCGTCGTCTTATTGAAGATGGATATGATGTGATTGGTGTTGTGACACAGCCTGATCGTCCGGTAGGTAGAAAAAAGGTGTTAACCCCAACGCCTGTGAAAGTTGAAGCAGAAAAACATGGTATTCCGGTGTTACAACCGTTAAAGATTCGTGAAAAAGAGGAATATGAACAGGTGTTGGCATTAGAGCCGGACTTGATTGTGACAGCTGCATTTGGACAAATCGTACCAAATGAAATTTTAGAAGCGCCGAAATATGGATGTATTAATGTTCATGCTTCGTTACTTCCAGAACTTCGCGGTGGTGCACCTATTCATTATTCTATTATGCAAGGAAAAGAAAAAACAGGCATTACAATCATGTATATGGTTGAAAAATTAGATGCTGGTGATATTTTAACGCAAGTAGAAGTGGAAATTACAGAACGTGAAACAACCGGCTCGTTATTTGATAAATTAAGCGTAGCTGGAGCTCATTTATTATCTGAAACGGTTCCGCTTTTAATACAAGGAAAGTTAGAACCAATTAAACAGAATGAGGAAGAAGCAACATTTGCTTATAATATTAAACGTGAGCAGGAAAAGATTGATTGGACGAAAACAGGAGAAGAGATCTACAATCATATTCGGGGATTAAATCCTTGGCCAGTTGCTTATACGACATTAGCAGGACAAGTTGTAAAAGTATGGTGGGGAGAAAAAGTTCCTGTAACAGAGAAAGCTGAAGCGGGAACAGTTGTTGCAATTGAAGAGGATGGTTTCGTTGTGGCAACAGGAAATGAAATGGCAATTAAAATTACTGAGTTGCAACCGTCTGGTAAAAAACGTATGGATTGTTCACAATTTTTACGTGGAACAAAACCTGAAATAGGTACGAAGTTAGGAGAAGACGCATGAAACAAAATGTTCGTGAATTAGCTCTTGACGGTTTAGTGCAAGTTGAAAAAAGCGGCGCATATAGCAACTTGCTTTTAAATAACCTTATTGAAAAAAGTAGCATTGATAAAAAAGATGTTGGATTGTTAACTGAAATTGTATATGGAACAATCCAAAGACGTGATACACTTGATTATTATTTACAGCCGTTTTTACGAAAAAAGATTGAACTATGGGTAAAAGTATTGCTTCGTCTCTCTTTATATCAAATGTTGTATTTAGATCGTGTTCCAGAGCGGGCAGCCATTCATGAAGCAGTTGAAATTGCGAAGCGTCGTAGTCATAAAGGAATCGCCGGACTTGTGAATGGAGTACTTCGTTCGATTCAGCGTGAAGGTGTTCCATCGCTAGATGAGATTAAAAGTCCAGAAAAGCGCCTTGCTATTGCAACTAGTCATCCAGAATGGCTTGTAAAAGAGTGGATAGAAGCGTACGGAATTGAAACAGCAAGGCAAATGTGTGAAGTAAACTTACTCCCGCCAGTTCCGACAGCCAGGGTTAACGTAGCAAAAGCGTCTGTAGAAGCGGCGCTCAAAATGTTAGAAACAGAAGGAATTCAGGTAAAGCGTGGCGATTTATCGGAAGATGCGATTCAAATTGAAAAAGGGAATGTAGCTCATACAGAAGCATTTCAAGAAGGAGTGTTATCTATCCAAGATGAAAGTTCTATGCTTGTAGCTCGTGCGCTTGATCCAGAAGCAGGAGAGATAATTCTTGATAGCTGCGCTGCTCCTGGTGGGAAAACGACGCATATTGCTGAACGTTTAGGAGGAACGGGAAAAGTTATTTCTCTTGATTTACACCCACATAAAGTGCGTTTAATTCAGCAGCAAGCAAAGCGCCTTCAACTAGAGAATGTAGAAGCAAAAGCACTTGATGCACGGAAAGTGCAAGAGCATTTTGAACAAGAGAGCTTTGATAAAGTATTAGTAGATGCCCCTTGTTCTGGATTTGGGGTAATTCGCCGTAAACCAGATATTAAAATGGGAAAACAAAAAGAAGATAGTGAAAGACTTGCCAATATTCAACTATCCATTTTAGAAAAGGTAGCGCCTTTGTTGAAAAAGGGAGGGCGCCTTGTTTATAGTACGTGTACAATTGAGAAAGTAGAAAATGAACAAGTAATAGAGCAGTTTTTACAATCACATCCTGAATTTGAATGGGATACAACGGTGAAAGAACGACTGCCAAAAGCTGTGCATCCGTATGTAGTAGAAGGTGGATTGCAAATTTTGCCGCATTACTTTGCAACGGATGGATTTTATATTGCTTGTTTAAGAAAGAAGGTGTAGCATCATGGAAACAACTGTGAAAAAACAAAAAAAAGAATTAGAAGAAAAAAAACCATCTATTTACTCCTTGCAGCTTCATGATATGGAACAATGGTTAAAAGAACAAGGAGAACCTAAATTCCGTGCCGGTCAAGTTTTTGATTGGCTATACAAAAAAAGAGTAACAACTTTTGAGGATATGTCAAACCTTTCTAAAGGATTGCGTGAAAAATTGTCGAATTCCTTTGATATTACAACTTTAAAAACATTAGTAAAACAAACGTCTTCAGATGGAACGATTAAATTTTTATTTCAACTGCATGATGGCTATTCTATTGAAACAGTATTAATGCGCCATGAATACGGAAATTCAATTTGTGTGACAACACAAGTTGGCTGCCGAATTGGCTGTACGTTTTGTGCATCAACACTTGGCGGTTTAAAACGTAATTTAGAAGCTGGTGAGATTGTTGCACAAGTTGTCGAAGTACAACGTGAGTTAGACGCTACAGATGAGCGTGTCAGCTCTCTTGTCGTGATGGGAATTGGAGAACCATTTGATAATTATGATAGTTTAATGGCGTTTTTACGCATCGTGAATCATGAAAAAGGACTTCACATTGGAGCGCGTCATATGACGGTATCAACAAGTGGGATTATCCCGAAAATTTATAAGTTTGCGGAAGAAAACATACAAATTAATTTTGCGGTTTCTTTACATGCTCCAAATACAGAGCTACGTTCAAAATTAATGCCAATTAACCGAGCGTACAAGCTGCCAGATTTAATGGAAGCTATTAAATATTATACTGAAAAAACAGGGCGCCGTGTTACGTTTGAATATGGCTTATTTGGAGGAGAAAATGACCAAGTCGAACATGCTGTAGAATTAGCTCAGCTGTTAAAAGGTGTAAAATGTCATGTTAACTTAATTCCAGTTAACTACGTACCAGAACGCGATTATGTGAGAACGCCGCGTGAACAAATTTTCTTGTTTGAAAAAACATTAAAAGATCGTGGTGTTAACGTAACAATTCGTCGTGAACAAGGTCATGATATTGATGCAGCCTGCGGTCAATTGCGTGCAAAGGAGCGCAAAGAAGAGACGAGGTGAGATAATGAAAACCGTGTTTCTATCTGATAAAGGGAAGGTTCGTCAACATAATGAAGATAGTGCAGGAGTATTTCATAATTTAGATGGAGAGGTTTTAGCTGTTGTAGCAGATGGAATGGGAGGTCATCGAGCAGGCGATGTTGCTAGCTCGATGGCAATCCAATTGTTCCATGACTATTGGAAACAAACGTATAATATGGATACGCCTAAAAAAGCAGAACAATGGTTACATAATCATGCTCAAATTATTAATGAACGAGTATATAAATATTCTGGAGAACATCCAGAATGTAGTGGAATGGGGACAACAATCGTTGCTGCTATATGTACGGATACTTTTGTTACGATTGGTCATATTGGAGATAGTCGCTGTTATATGTTATCAGATGATTATATGTCACTTGTTACAGAAGATCATTCCCTTGTAAATGAACTCGTTCGGCATGGAGAAATTTCAAAAGAAGATGCCGAATATCATCCTAGAAAAAATGTTTTACTTAGGGCACTTGGTACGGAAGAAACCGTTATATTAGATGTGAAAACCTTAGTATTAGAAGAGGGAGATCAACTGTTACTCTGTTCGGATGGGTTATCTAATAAAGTTGCAATGAGTAATATGCAAGAGATTTTAAAATCTGATGAGCCTCTGCAAGCAAAAAGTGAGCAGCTTGTGCAGCTTGCAAATGATTTTGGAGGGGAAGACAATATTACTCTTGTCATTATTGATTATGCGGACTCGGCGAACGAAAGTAGGTGAATGACAACGTGATGATTGGAAGACGCCTAAATGACCGTTACAAGCTACTAAAAATGATTGGCGGCGGGGGAATGGCCAATGTATATTTGGCACATGATGACATACTCGATCGTGATGTAGCTGTAAAAATGCTGCGGCTTGACTATTCAAATAATGAAGAATTTATTAAGCGTTTCCATCGAGAAGCACAGTCGGTTACAACGTTATCGCATCCAAATATTGTGAATATGTATGATGTTGGAGAAGAAGATGGAATCTATTATCTTGTTATGGAATATGTACCAGGTCAAACGTTAAAACAATACATACAACAGCGAGGTCTTCTTCCTGTAGAAGAAGCGATTAATATTATGGAACAATTAACTGCTGCGATGGCTCATGCGCATCATTTTGAAATTGTCCACCGTGATATTAAGCCTCATAACATTTTAATTCGAAATGATGGTGTTGTGAAGGTTACGGACTTTGGGATTGCAACTGCGACAAGTGCAACTACTATAACACACACAAATTCTGTGCTTGGTTCTGTTCATTATTTATCTCCTGAACAGGCAAGAGGTGGTGTTGCAAATAAGCAATCAGACATTTATTCTCTTGGGATTGTAATGTTTGAATTATTAACTGGAAGGCCGCCGTTTTCTGGAGAATCTGCTGTTTCTATTGCGCTTAAACATTTACAAAATGAAACACCATCTCCCAAAAGGTGGAATCCTGATATTCCGCAAAGTGTAGAAAATATTATTTTAAAAGCAACAGCGAAAGATCCGTTTCATCGTTATCAGTCTGTAAATGCAATGAAACGTGATATTGAAACTGCATTATATCCAGAACGAATAAATGAACAACCTTTCTATATACCAGAAGATATGGAAGCAACAAAAGCGATTCCTATCATTCAGCAGGAACAGTTAATAAGTGCAAATACTGAAGAAACAATTGTTTTACCTGGAAAGTCGAAAGAAGAAAAGCAGCAGGACGAACCAGAAGAACAAAAGAAGAAAAAAAGCAATCGTTGGCTTAAAATTTTGTTAACGACGTTCCTATTTTTAGTTGTTTGTGGAATATTGGCAGTGACGGTGATTCCAGGTTTCTTTATTCCAAAGGAAGTTAAAGTGCCAGATGTGTCTGGAATGACATATGAAAAAGCAGTGAATATACTTGGGAATAAAGGATTTGAATTGACATCATCACCGCAAGTTATATATACGAATGAAGTGGAAGAAGGTAAGGTTATTAAAACAAGTCCAGCGGCAGGACGAGTTGTACGAGCAAATACAAAAATTACGATTTTCAAATCAGGTGGAAAGCAAAAGAAAAAAATGCTTAATTTAATAGGGAAAGATTATGAAAAGATTAAAGATGAATTGACTCCATATAAAGGGGTTATTCCTTATTATATTGAAAGTGACAAGCCGCAAGGTGAAATTGTGGAACAAAGTCCAGAAGCAGGGCAATCTATTGTAGAAGAAGAGCAAGAGGTAAAGGTTTGGATTAGTAAAGGACCAAAACAAATACGACTCGTTGATTTTTCTGGTTGGACAGAAAGTAGTGTAAATAGCTCTTTAAACGAGAAAAAGCTAGTGCCAGAAATAAAGAGAGAGTATTCTGATACAGTGGAGAAGGGGCTTGTTATTTCTCAATCACCAAAGCCAGACACGAACTTAAAAGAAGGGGCAAAAGTAACAATTACTGTCTCTGAAGGACAAAAAGAAAAACCAACAAAAATTGTAAAAGTTGACAATATTCCGATTCAGTATCAAGGACCAGCAACTGGAGAGAAAACACCACAAAAAATTGAAATATATAAAGAAGATATGCAAAATACTATGGATAAACCGTTTGAAACGAGAACGATAACAGAGTCAACGACAGTCTCTCTTGACTTTATTATTCAAGAAGGAAAAAAAGGGCGTTACAAAATTGTTCGTGACGGAACGACCTTAATTGAAAAAGAAGTTTTGTATCCAACGCAATAAGGTGAAACTCCTATTAAAAATAATTATAAATGGTGAGTTGAACGAATCTCGTTCTAAAGTCTATTGTGAATAACTATTTTTATGTCTTTTAGAACAAGATAAAGTGAAACTTTAATCAGTGGGATTTTCTTCATCCCCCACTGATTATTAGTTGAACCAATCGGGCTTTTAGGGGCAGTTTATCTCCTACCAAACTTCTTAAGAAAAGCGGAAGTGGCTCGTTCAGAATGTGAGGGGGAAGAAGCGAAGCCACCGAACATTCTAGCCACTGAAGCTGGACAATGCTTTCGCTGAATTTTGAGATGGGAGTATTACTGCCCGCGAATAGCGGGATAAATAAAGGAGAGAACGTATGCCAGAAGGGAAAATTATAAAAGCTTTAAGTGGGTTCTACTATGTGCAGCATGAAGAAGGGATAACACAGTGCCGCGGACGAGGTATATTTCGCAAGCATAAGATTACACCGCTTGTTGGTGATCAAGTTGTATTTCAAGCTGATAATCCGAGTGAAGGATATGTTCTAGAGATATTAGAACGAAAAAATGAACTTGTGCGTCCACCGATTGCGAATATTGATCAAGCACTTCTTGTGTTTTCAGCCGTAGAACCAGAATTCAATCCATTGCTATTAGATCGGTTTTTAGTTTTAATTGAGTTTCATAATATTAAGCCAATTATTTGTATTAGTAAGATGGACTTAATAGATGTGAAAACACGTGAAATGATTGAGGCATATGCGAAGGATTACATGGAAATTGGATATGACGTTATATTCACTTCAACGACAACATCAGAAAGTATAGAAGTGTTAAAGCCGTTTTTAGAAGGATGTGTTTCCGTTGTAGCAGGTCAATCTGGTGTAGGGAAATCTTCGCTTTTAAATGTGTTACGTCCAGATTTAGCACTAAAAACGAGTGGGATTTCAGCTCATTTAGGACGAGGTAAGCATACAACAAGACATGTGGAATTAATTGAAGTAGGAAGTGGGCTTGTGGCGGATACACCTGGATTTAGTTCACTCGATTTCATCGATATAGAAGTAGAAGATCTCACATATTGTTTTCCAGAGTTGAAAGAACAGAGTCAATACTGTAAATTTAGAGGTTGTACACATCTTTCTGAACCGAAGTGTGCGGTGAAAGAAGCGGTAGAAGAAGGGAATATTACAAACTATCGTTATGAGCACTATGTGCAATTTATTGAAGAAATTAGAGAAAGAAAGCCGAGGTATTAATTATGATTAAAATTGCACCATCGATTTTATCAGCAGATTTTTCAAGATTGGGAGAAGAAATTAAAGATGTAGAAAAAGGCGGAGCAGATTACATACATGTCGATGTAATGGACGGACATTTTGTTCCAAACATTACAATTGGACCGTTAATTGTGGAAGCTATTCGCCCGATTACCTCTTTACCATTAGATGTTCATCTTATGATTGAAAATCCGGATCAGTATATTGAGACTTTTGCGAAAGCAGGCGCTGACATTATTACGGTACATGTAGAAGCTTGCCCGCACTTGCATCGTACAATTCAATTAATTAAATCACAAGGCATTAAAGCGGGTGTTGTTTTAAATCCACATACACCGGTTTCTATGATTGAACACGTATTAGAAGATGTAGATATGGTGCTATTTATGACGGTAAATCCAGGATTTGGCGGACAAAAGTTCATTCATTCTGTATTGCCGAAAATTAAACAAGTTGCTGATGTGATTCGTGAACGTAATTTGCAAGTAGAGATTGAAGTTGATGGCGGCGTGAATGTAGAAACAGCAAAATTATGTGTAGAAGCAGGAGCGAATGTTCTCGTTGCTGGATCTGCAGTATATAATGAAAAAGATCGCGGGGCAGCAATTGCTGCGATTCGCGGATAAAGTGAAACTTTAATCAGTGGGGGTTTTCTTCATCCCCCACCTAACTTTTTAAGAAAAGCGGAAGTGGCTCGTTCAGAATGTGAGGGGGATGGAGCTTCTGACGTAGAGGGGTTTTTTACCTCGTAGGAAGAAGCGAAGCCACCGAACATTCTAGCCACTGGAGCTGGACAATGCTTTCGCTGAATTTTGAGATGGGAGTATTACTGCCCAAAAATAGCGGGATAAAAAGGAAGCAGTAGATAGGAATATTGTTTAAAAGAAAAAGGTAATCTAGCTATTAGCAGATTGCCTTTTTTCTATAGGAGGAGAGAGAACGTGATTATTCATATTTTAGCTGGGGGTCCAGTAGAGTGCTGGGCAGATTTTTCTAAATATGAGAGTGAAGAGGTTGTATGGGCAGCTGTTGATCGCGGAGTATACCATTTGTTGCAGTTTGGAATCATGCCAGAAGTAGCGTTTGGTGATTATGATTCTGTTACAAAAGAGGAACTAGTATGGATGCAAAAGCAGAAACATGATCTGCATATTGTACCGAAAGAAAAGGATCAAACTGATTTAGAGATTGCGATTAACTGGGCTTTAAAGCAACAACCAGAACAAATTCGTATTTTTGGTGCAACAGGTGGAAGGTTGGATCATAGTTTAGCAAACATTCAAATGTTAATAAAAGGTTTACAATCCAATATCAATATAAGTATTGTAGATTATAAAAATGAAATTTCAGTTAGGGAATCCGGTACATATACAATTGAAAAAAATTCATCATTTCCTTACATATCCTTTGTTCCAATGACAGAAATAGTAACGGGAATTACACTTCGTGGTTTTAAATATCCCCTTAATGATAAAACGATAAAATGGGGATCGACACTTTGTATTAGTAATGAACTCGTTGCGGAAAAAGGTACTTTTTCATTTACCTCTGGCATATTAATGGTGATAAGAAGCACTGATTGAAGGAATACCTTTGTTGCGGCGTCTATAGTAAACAAGTGGAGTAATGGGATTAGGAGGGAAACCATGAGATTTTATACAATTAAGTTACCGAAATTTCTTGGTGGAATTGTTCGCGCGGTATTGAATACCTTTAAAAAAGGATAAAAAGCACCTATTACCGGTGCTTTTTTCATGAGCATAATAAAAAAAGAGCCAACAGGCTCTCTTTTTTATTATTAAACACGTTCGATTTTGCCAGATTTTAATGCTCTAGCAGAAACGTAAACACGTTGAACTTTACCGTTAATGCGTACGCGAACTTTTTGAAGGTTAGCGCCCCATTTACGTTTTGTAGCGTTCATTGCGTGAGAACGAGAGTTACCAGAACGAGCTTTTCTTCCAGTAATAGCACAAACACGAGCCATCTATATTTCCCTCCCTTAACTACCGTAACCTACGTAATTTTCAATGTTAGTCTTTTATGCGATGCTAAAAACACTACTATAATTTAACACAACTAAAAAGAGAATGCAACAGTGTATAAAAAAGAAATCAAGAAAAATTACTTGACACTATATGTAAGGAATTAAAAGTTGAAATCAAGAAAAATTACTTGACATATTGTAGTGATATATGTTGTATAATAACAATGGACTATTTTGCTCACCATAAAAAATGCTATTTTTTATATAAATGTGAGAGCGAAAAGAAAGAACGATGGAATTTTCTTTAAAAAGATTATATGATAGTAAATAAAGTAGTCTAGCTCACTTTCACCATTTCAGAAGGGGGAAACGAGATGTCAATTGAAATTAAAACGAAGTACGGTCAAATTGATATTAGTACAGATGTAATTGCAACAATTGCTGGAGGCGCTGCAGTAGACTGTTACGGCATCGTCGGTATGGCTTCTAAAAACCAATTAAAAGATGGGTTGACAGAAATTTTACGAAAAGAAAACTTCACTAGAGGCGTTATTGTTCGTAAAGACGAAGATGAAGTACATATTGATATGTATATTATCGTGAGCTATGGTACAAAAATTTCAGAGGTAGCACATAACGTCCAAACGAAAGTGAAATATACACTAGATCAAACGGTAGGACTAGCAGTAGATTCTGTAAACATCTACGTACAAGGAGTTAAAGTAATAAACTTGTAATGTGCATTAAGGAGGAAGAACTGTGTCAATTCAAAAAATTGATGGAAAACGTTTGTCACAAATGATCATACAAGGAGCAAATAATTTAACAAACAATGTTCAACTTGTTGATGCTTTAAACGTTTTTCCAGTTCCAGATGGCGATACGGGTACAAATATGAACTTATCAATGACTTCAGGTGCGCGCGAAGTGAAAGGAAATCCTTCACAACACGCTGGTAAAGTCGGAACAAGTTTAGCCAAAGGATTATTAATGGGAGCGCGTGGTAACTCAGGTGTTATTTTATCTCAGTTGTTCCGTGGTTTTTCGAAATCCATTGAACAAAAAGAAGAATTAACAACAATTGATTTTGCTGATGCGTTAGAAGCAGGCGTAGAAACGGCATATAAAGCAGTTATGAAGCCAATTGAAGGAACAATTTTAACTGTTGCAAGGGAAACGAGTAAACATGCAATCACAGTTGCGAAAAAACAGCGCGACTTTGTTTTATTTATGGAAGAAGTTGTGAAAGAAGCGAATGCATCATTAAATCGTACACCTGATTTATTACCTGTATTAAAGCAAGTTGGTGTTGTAGATAGCGGTGGGAAAGGTCTTGTTGTCGTTTATGAAGGATTTCTAGCGGACTTAAAGGGTGAAACAATCGCTTCTAATCAGCCAACACAACCATCTATGAACGAAATGGTACGTGCAGAACATCACCGTAGTGTACAAAGCCAATTGAGTACAGAGGATATTAAATACGGCTACTGCACAGAATTTATGGTTAAGTTAGACGATGAGAAAATGAAAGAGCATAATTTCTCTGAGCAAAAATTCCGTGAAGAGATTAGTGTGTATGGTGATTCATTGCTTGTTGTATCTGATGATGAAATCGTAAAAGTTCATATTCATGCAGAGCATCCTGGAGATGCGATGAACTACGGACAACGTTATGGAAGCTTAATTAAAATTAAAGTAGAAAATATGCGTGAACAACATACTGCTTTATTAGATGAGCCTATGGCGATGCATGTAGAAGTAAAACAACCTGCTGAAAAACAGCCTTATGGAATTATAACTGTGGCAATGGGTTCTGGTATTAAAGAATTGTTTGAAAGCATCGGTGCGAAGGTAGTTATTGAAGGCGGTCAAACGATGAATCCAAGTACAGAAGATATTGTAAAAGCGATTGAAGAAGCAAATGCAGAAAAAGTTATTATATTACCGAACAATGGTAATATTGTAATGGCTGCAGAGCAAGCAGCTTCTGTAGTGGACCAAGAAGTAATTGTTGTTCGTTCAAAAACAGTTCCACAAGGTATGGCAGCGATGCTTGCTTTTAATCCAGCAGGAACTCTTGAAGAAAACGAAGCGCAAATGAACGAAGCGCTTGCTCATGTGAAAACAGGCCAAATCACGTATGCGGTTCGTGATACAGAAATTGATGGTGTAACAATTAATAAAGATGACTTCATGTGCATTGCAGATGGGAAAATTGTATCTACAGATGTAGAAAAAATTACAGCTGCGAAAAAACTGTTAGAAAATATGCTTGATGAAGATGCAGAGATTTTAACAATTTTACAGGGTGAAGATGCATCAGAAGAAGAAGTAGATGAATTAGTAACATTTGTAGAAGAAAAATTTGAAGATGTAGAAGTGGAAGTTCATAATGGAAATCAACCTTTATATTCTTTCATTTTTTCTGTAGAATAAATTTTTATTTCGTTTAAAATGTACTTACTCTATAATGAGATGAACTAATATAAGTGATGAGAGGGTCTTGCTAATAAATATGGTGAGGCTCTCTTTCTTTTGGGGAATAAAGTGAAACTTCCATCGGTATGGTTTTATTTATCCCGCTATTCGTGGGCAGTAAGACCCCACCTCAAGATTGAGAAAGAAGCAAGGAAGATAGGTAGGGGATAACTGTCCACGCATAGAAACGGTCAGGGTCTTTTTTGTTACATGCGAGGTTAAAACAAAAGGAGAAAGCAAGTAGCGGTCATGTTGTATTTTGCGTAGCAGGACTTATATGTTGGAAAATTAAAATGAATATATATGCGACTAGGGGAAGGTGAAATGACTACTATGCTTTCTTGATGCTATGGTAGAATAGGAGAGGTAGTGATTGCATATTCAAAGTGAAAATGAAAATATGTAATCTATTGTTGAGATATAACCTGCAAGTAAAGAAGATGAGCGTTATACATGAAAGGTTAGGAATAAGATTTGACGGGGCGTGAAGATCTTGGGTGAAGTGGTGCAAATTCCAATTACGGATGTGAAAGGGATTGGAGAAGAAACAGCTGTATTACTAAATGAGATGGGGATTTTTACGGTTTCTGATTTACTAGAGCATTTTCCGTATCGTTATGAAGACTATGCGATGAAGGATTTGGCTGAAGTTAAACATGAAGAACGGGTAACTGTGGAGGGAAAGGTACATAGTGCACCTCTTTTACAATATTATGGAAAAAAGAAATCTCGTCTTACTGTACGTGTTCTGGTTGGGCGCTATTTAATTACAGCTGTATGCTTTAACCGACCCTACTATAAGCAGAAGTTAAATATTGATGAAACGATAACGATATCTGGAAAATGGGATCAACATCGTCAAACGATTTCGGTATCTGAACTTCACTTTGGGCCGGTTGTTCGTCAACAAGAAGTAGAACCAGTATATTCAGTTAAGGGTAAATTGACAGTAAAACAAATGCGTCGCTTTATTGCGGGGGCGTTTAAAGAGTATGGTTCTTTTGTGAAAGAAGTGTTGCCAGAAGGATTGTTGTCGCGTTACAAATTATTATCTCGTTATAAAGCACTATATGCTTTACATTTTCCTAGTGGACAAGAAGATATGAAACAGGCGCGTCGCCGCTTCGTATATGAAGAATTTTTCTTGTTTCAATTGAAGATGCAGGCACTTCGTAAAATGGAGCGGGAAAGTTCGAAGGGAACAAAAAAAGACGTATCTCTTGAACAATTAGAAGAGTTTATAGGAGCCCTTCCTTTTCCGTTAACGAATGCACAGCAGCGTGTTGTTACAGAAATTATGAAAGATTTGGAATCCCCGTATCGAATGAATCGTTTACTACAAGGTGACGTAGGTTCTGGAAAAACGGTAGTGGCTGCAATTGCTTTGTATGCAGCGAAATTAGCTGGATATCAAGGGGCATTAATGGTACCGACAGAAATTTTAGCAGAGCAACACTATCAATCGTTAGTATCTATATTTTCTCATTTTAATATGAATATTGAATTATTAACAAGCTCTGTAAAGGGAGCGCGTCGCCGCGAGATACTAGCTAGACTAGAACAAGGAGAAATTGATATTCTCGTCGGAACTCATGCTTTAATTCAAAATGAAGTCATATTTCACAGGCTTGGGCTTGTAATTACGGATGAACAACATCGCTTTGGTGTAGCGCAGCGTCGTGTATTGAGGGAAAAAGGGGAAAATCCTGATGTTTTATTTATGACAGCAACGCCAATTCCTCGTACATTAGCAATTACTGCGTTTGGTGAAATGGATGTATCAATTATTGATGAGATGCCGGCGGGTCGTAAAGTCATTGAAACATACTGGGCGAAACATGATATGTTTGAACGTGTTCTTGGATTTGTAGAGAAAGAAGTAAAAAAAGGACGACAAGCGTATGTCATTTGTCCATTAATTGAAGAATCGGAGAAATTGGATGTGCAAAATGCAATTGATTTGCATAGTATGTTGACGCATCATTATCAAGGGAAATTTCAAGTTGGTCTGATGCATGGCCGCCTTTCTTCTCAGGAGAAAGATGAAGTAATGCACCAATTTAGCGAAAATAAAGTGCAAATTCTCATTTCGACAACGGTTGTAGAAGTTGGTGTGAATGTGCCAAATGCAACAACGATGGTTATTTATGATGCAGAGCGTTTTGGGCTATCGCAACTTCATCAACTTCGTGGTCGTGTGGGACGTGGCAGTGAACAATCTTATTGTATTTTAATTGCTGATCCGAAATCGGAAACAGGAAAAGAACGTATGCGTATTATGACAGAGACAAATGATGGATTTGTCCTATCGGAAAAAGATTTAGAATTGCGTGGTCCTGGAGATTTTTTTGGGAGCAAGCAAAGTGGTTTACCTGAATTTAAATTAGCTGATATGGTACATGATTATCGAGCGTTAGAAACAGCAAGGCAAGATGCTGCGCTACTTGTTGATTCGACTGCGTTTTGGCAAAGTAAACAGTATGAAATGCTGCGTAGATATTTAGAGAAATCAGGGGTTTTTCAAGGAGAAAAGCTAGATTAAAGCGCAATACGTAAAAAAATGTTGCATTCTGTATTTAATGCTTATATACTACTGTTAGTACCTAGTCATAAAAATGGATGGTGCGGAATGAAAAAGAGAAGGAAAAAAGAAAGACAAGAGTTATTACAACAAACAATAGAAGCAAATCCGTTTATTACGGATGAAGAATTAGCTGAACAATTTCAAGTGAGTATTCAAACAATTCGTCTTGATCGTATGGAACTTTCGATTCCAGAATTACGAGAACGAATTAAACATGTGGCAACAAAACAACATGAAGAAGATGTAAAATCTTTACCGCTTGATGAAGTGGTAGGAGAAATTATTGATATAGAATTAGATAGACATGCGATTTCTATTTTTGAGGTGAAAGAAGAACATGTCTTTAAACGTAATCAAATTGCTCGCGGGCATCATTTATTTGCACAAGCAAACTCATTAGCTGTTGCGGTTATTGATGAAGAATTAGCTTTAACTGCGAAGTCTACCATTCGATATATTCGTCCTGTAAAATTAGAAGAGCGTGTTGTTGCGAAAGCACGTGTTGAAGATGTAGAGAATGATAAAGGACGGACGGTTGTCAAAGTCCGTAGTTTTGTTGGAGACGAACTTGTATTTACAGGCACTTTTGAAATGTATCGATCTAGTAATTATAGTGAGGAAGGTAGTAATTTATGAGAATCGCAATAGATGCAATGGGCGGCGATCATGCGCCGAAATCTGTCGTACTTGGAGCAATGAAAGCAGTTAAAGAATATTCAGATTTACATATTACGTTAGTTGGAAAAGAAGACGAAATTCGTAAGTATTTAACAAGTGAAGAGCGTATTACGGTGCTGCACACAGAGGAAGTAATTGAAGGAACAGACGAGCCGGTACGAGCAGTGCGTCGGAAAAAACAAGCTTCTATGGTACTTGCTGCGCAGCAAGTAAAAGAAGGTGCCGCTGACGCTTGTATTTCAGCTGGGAATACAGGGGCTCTTATGGCAGCTGGATTATTTGTGGTAGGACGTATAGAAGGGATAGAGCGCCCTGCTCTTTCTCCTACGATGCCAACAGTAGATGGAAAAGGCTTTGTTATGCTAGATGTTGGTGCGAATGTCGATGCGAAAGCAATTCATTTATACCAGTATGCTGTAATGGGATCTGTATATGCAGAGAAAGTAAGAGGGATTTCTAATCCTCGCGTAGGTCTTTTAAATGTAGGAACTGAGGATGGAAAAGGAAACGAGCTTTCTAAACAAGTCTTTGCAATGCTAAAAGATGCACCGCTTAACTTTGTTGGAAATGTAGAATCACGAGACTTATTACAAGGTGTAGCTGATGTGGTTGTTTGTGACGGATTTACTGGAAATGTTACCCTTAAAACGTTAGAGGGGACTGCAATTGCATTATTCTCTATGCTAAAAGAGCAATTGATGAGTTCATTTACAAGCAAGCTAGCGGCAAGCGTATTAAAACCAAAACTTAGGGTGTTAAAAGATAAAATGGATTATTCAGAATATGGAGGAGCTGCTTTATTTGGATTGAAAGCTCCTGTCATCAAAGCGCATGGTTCTTCTAATGACCAGTCGATTTTTAGTGCGATTCGTCAAACTCGAGAAATGGTAGCGAAGGAAGTTATTCCTACTATTACGAGCGTAATGGAGGAGGAACCGCTTCAATAATGAGGAGGGTTTGAAATGGGAAAACTAGCATTTCTTTTTCCGGGACAAGGTTCACAAGCAGTTGGAATGGGAAAACAATTAGCAGAAAGTTATGAAGAGGTTGCAAAAGTATTTCATCAGGCTGATGAGATTTTAAAAGATTCTCTCTCATCACTTATTTTTGAGGGTCCTCAAGAAACATTGACGTTAACGACTAACGCACAGCCGGCATTGTTAACAACAAGTATTGCGATTTTAAAGGTGTTGGAACAGTACGATATTACACCTGACTATGTTGCAGGACATAGTTTAGGTGAGTATAGCGCACTAGTGGCAGCAGGTGCTATGTCATTTGAAGACGGTGTATACGCTGTAAGAAAACGTGGTGAATACATGGAAGAAGCTGTGCCAAGTGGTGAAGGTGCAATGGCGGCTATTATGGGAGCAGATCCTGATATGTTAAAGCGGGTAACTGAAGAAGTAACGCGTGAAGGTTATCCTGTTCAAGTTGCGAACATGAATAGCACAAAGCAAATTGTAATTTCTGGTACAAAACAAGGTGTAGAATTAGCTTCAGAAAGAGCGAAAGAAAACGGTGCAAAGCGTGCAATTCCACTGCGTGTTAGCGGTCCATTCCATTCATCACTTATGAAACCGGCAGCTGAGAAGTTTCGAGGTGTGCTAAATGAAATTAAGATCGAGGATGCGGAAATTCCAGTTATTGCAAATGTAACGGCAGATTGCATTACGCGTAAAGAAGACATTCAAGAAAAGTTAATTGAGCAACTTTATTCCCCTGTATTATGGTACCCATCCATTGAACGTATGGTGGAGCTTGGCGTAGATACATTTATTGAAATTGGACCTGGAAAAGTTTTAGCTGGTCTTATGAAATCAATCGCTCCGTCTACGAAAGTATATGCAATATACGATGAGGAAACGATGAAAGATACCATTTCAAAACTGAGAGGAGAAGGCTAATGTTATTAAAAGACAAAGTTGCATTAGTAACGGGAGCATCTCGCGGAATCGGCCGTGCCATCGCATTAGATTTAGCAAAACAAGGTGCAAAAGTAGTTGTAAACTACGCAGGAAACGAAATGAAAGCAAATGAAGTTGTTGATGAGATTAAAAATTTAGGTTCAGAAGCAATGGCAATAAAAGCAAATGTTGCTAGTAGCGAAGAAGTAGCTGACATGGTAAAACAAACTGTTGATACATTTGGCCAAATTGATATTCTTGTAAATAACGCTGGCATTACGAGAGATAATTTGTTAATGCGTATGAAAGAGGAAGAATGGGATGCGGTTATTAATACAAACTTAAAAGGTGTCTTTTTATGTACAAAGGCTGTATCTCGTTATATGATGCGTCAACGTTATGGGCGCATTATTAACATCGCTTCTGTTGTCGGTGTTACTGGGAATCCGGGGCAAGCAAATTACGTTGCAGCAAAAGCTGGTGTAATTGGATTAACAAAAACTGCAGCAAAAGAGCTGGCAAGTCGTAATATTACAGTAAATGCGATCGCTCCTGGATTTATCGTAACAGATATGACAGAGGTATTGGCGGAAGATGTGAAGAACGAAATGTTAAAGTTAATTCCAATTGCAAAATTTGGAGAAGCAGAAGATATTTCAAATGCAGTTGCCTTTTTAGCATCAGATGCGAGTCGTTATATTACTGGACAAACACTTCATGTTGACGGCGGCATGGTAATGTAAGAGAAGAAACTGTAGAAATAGGTTGATTTCATCTCGTTTTTCTGTACAATATTAAATATAATGTCTTGAGAAGAGCGGATGAATTTAAAAAAGTAGTAGTTTGTCTATACTTTTTAAAGGAGGTGAATGAATATGGCAGACGTTTTAGAGCGTGTAACGAAAATCATCGTAGATCGTTTAGGAGTAGACGAAACAGAGGTAACACCAGCTGCAAACTTTAAAGAAGATTTAGGTGCTGACTCCCTAGATGTAGTAGAACTTGTGATGCAACTAGAAGATGAGTTTGAAATGGAAATTTCTGATGAGGAAGCAGAAAAGATTGCTACTGTTGGCGATGCTGTGACTTACATAGAGAGTCATCTATAATGCTTGATGAAGTCCCGTTTATATACGGGGCTTTCTCAGCATATATACCTGGAGGGACCTATGCCGTACAGAAAGTATAGAGATAAGAAGCATGAAGCTAAATATCGAGAGGCTTTTAAAAAGTTTCAAGAGAAAATAGGTATTACATTTACAAATGAAAAGTTGTTGATTCAAGCATTTACGCATTCATCCTATGTGAATGAGCATCGGAAAAAGCCACATGAAGATAACGAGCGTCTTGAATTTCTTGGAGATGCGGTATTAGAACTGACAGTTTCGCAATATTTGTTTCAAAAATATCCGACAATGAGTGAGGGAGAATTAACAAAACTTCGCGCTGCTATTGTATGTGAACCTTCTCTCGTTCGTTTTGCAAATGAGCTATCATTTGGAAATCTTGTCCTTTTAGGAAAAGGAGAGGAAATGACAGGAGGGCGTGAACGTCCAGCGTTATTAGCGGATGTCTTTGAAGCGTTTGTTGGCGCACTTTACCTGGACCAAGGTTTGGACAAGGTATGGGGATTTTTAAAAACAGTTGTTTATCCGAAAATTAATGAAGGTGCTTTTTCTCATGTGATGGATTTTAAAAGTCAACTCCAAGAGTTAATTCAGCGTGATGGTAGCGGGAATATAGAATATCAAATTCTGCAAGAAAAAGGACCAGCTCATAATCGAGAATTTGTATCGCGCGTTACATTAAACGGCGAATCATTAGGTCTTGGAAGTGGGAAGTCTAAGAAAGAGGCAGAACAGCATGCTGCCCAAGAAGCGTTGGAAAAATTAAAAGAGCACTTATAGCGAATCCCCCTTATACTTAGGGGGATTCCTTGTGCATAAAGGGGGAAAGCCTTTCGTGTTTTTAAAGCGGTTAGAGATAGTTGGATTTAAATCTTTTGCGGAACGTGTTTCGATTGACTTTGTACCAGGCGTAACGTCTGTAGTAGGTCCAAATGGAAGCGGGAAAAGTAATATTACAGATGCAATTCGTTGGGTACTTGGTGAACAATCTGTAAAGTCGCTGCGCGGTGCGAAAATGGAAGATATTATTTTTTCTGGAAGTGATACACGTAAAGCGTTAAATATTGCAGAAGTAACATTAACATTAAATAATGAGGACCAACGTTTACCAATTGAATATAACGAAGTAAGCGTAACGAGACGAGTATATCGTTCTGGGGACAGTGAATTTCTTATTAATAAACAGTCTTGTCGTTTAAAAGATATTGTTGATTTATTCATGGACTCCGGTATGGGGCGTGAAGCGTTTTCTATTATTAGTCAAGGTAAAGTGGAAGAAATTTTAAGTAGTAAAGCAGAAGACCGCCGTAGTGTTTTTGAAGAAGCGGCTGGTGTGTTGAAATATAAAATTCGCAAGAAGAAAGCAGAAGGGAAATTAGCAGAGGCACAAGATAATTTAAATCGTGTAGAAGATATTATTCATGAATTAAGTACACAAGTAGAACCTCTTGAAAGACAAGCTTCTATTGCGAAAGATTATCTAGAGAAAAAAGATGAACTAGAAAAAGTCGAAGCGGCATTAATTGTGTATGAAATTGAAGAATTACATGAAAAATGGGAAGCGCTTCGTGAGCAGTTTGAACATAACAAAGATGAAGAAGTGGAGTTATCGACACTGCTTCAAAAAAATGAAGCGGATTTAGAAGAAGTACGTGGAAATGTACAAGCTATTGATGAGTCTGTTCAATCTTTACAAGAGGTTCTTCTTCTTTCTAGTAAAGAACTTGAAAAGTTAGAGGGACAACGTGAACTGCTGAAAGAAAGAAAGCGCAATGCAACAACACATTGTGCGCAGTTAGAAACACTCATTCATGAATTAACAGAAAAAGTTTCTGCATATGAAGGAAGTGCCATGCAAGGAACAGGGGAATTAATAAAATTAGCAAGTCATGTGAAAGAGTTAGAACAGAAGTTACATGACAGCGAACAATTGTTGTCTACATATGAACAAAATTTGGATGAGAAAATTGAACATTTAAAAGGTGATTATATTGAACTTTTAAATCAACAAGCTAGCTATCGAAATGAACTTTCTATGTTAGAGGAACAATTTAAACAGCGAGATTTCAAAAATCAGCGTCTTGATAAAGAAAATGAAAAATATGTGCAGATGGGCATAGCGATTGCACAGCAAAAATCAACTTTTGTTGAAAAATATGAACATATAAAAGATCAAATCACAAATCTGTTGTCGAGCATGCAGCAAACGGAAGCTACGCTTGGGAAATGTAAAGAGCAATATAGTGAAAATGAGACCAAGCTGTATCAAGCATATCAATATGTTCAGCAAGCTCGTTCTCGTAAAGAAATGCTTGAAGAAATGCAAGAAGATTATTCGGGCTTTTATCAAGGTGTCCGTGAAGTATTAAAGGCGCGTGACAGCAAGTTGCATGGTATTGAAGGTGCGATTGCAGAACTTCTTACTGTACCGAAAAAATATGAAGTGGCGATGGAAATTGCACTTGGAGCAGCAATGCAGCATGTGGTTGTACAAACAGAAGAACATGCGCGCCGTGCAATTACATTCTTAAAGCAAAATCGCCATGGCCGTGCGACTTTTTTACCACAAAGTGTTATAAAAGGCAGAGCGCTTAATATAGAGCAACTTCGTATTATAAACCAGCATCCTTCATTTATAGGGATAGCTTCGGAGCTTGTACAGTATGATAATAAATATGGAAATGTGATTACAAATTTATTAGGTACAGTAATAGTTGCCCATGATTTAAGAGGAGCAAATGAATTAGCAAAGCAGCTGCAGTATCGTTATCGTATTGTTACATTAGAAGGAGATCTTGTAAATCCAGGAGGTTCAATGACAGGCGGTGCTGTGAAGCAAACAAATTCTTCTTTATTAGGACGTCAACGAGAATTGGAAGAGTGGAATGAAAAGTTGATAGATATGGAAGAAAAGACTGAGAAGCTAGAGAACTATGTTAGAGCGCTAAAACAAGAAATACAAGAAAAAGAAGTGAAGTTGAAGGAACTTCGACAATATATTGATGAAAAGCGTGTAGACGAACAAAAGTACAAAGAAGAAATGAATCAGTTAGAGCTAGAAGAACATCGCATTAAAGAGCGTTTATCTATTTATGATTTAGAGCTAGAAGGATTTTTGCAAGATCAAGCAAAGATACAAGGGCGAAAAACTGAGCTAGAAGAAACGCTTACTGAGCTGCAAGAAAAAATTATGCAACTCGATATAACGATTACAGAGTTAACAAAACAAAAGAGCGAGCAGCATTCTTCGAAGGAAAAAGTACAGAAAGAGATTACAGAGCTAAAAGTACAAGCAGCTGAAGAGCAACAACGATTATCAAACCAAAAAGAGACAGTAGAACGCCTTACAAAAGAACGAGATGAAACGAAAAAGAATCTTATAAAGACAAAAGAAGATTTAGCATTCTTAAAACAAGAAATGACATCGAATTCTAGCGGCGAAGAACAAATTACAAGTATGATTGAAAAGAAAACGCACGATAGAAATCAAACTGTGGAATTAATTAGCTCACGCCGTGAACAACGTCTTGATTTACAAGGGCGATTAGAACATCTAGAGTTAGAGGTAAAAGAAGCAAAACGTAGGCATAAATATTTGCTTGATGTATTAAAAGATCAAGAAGTGAAAATAAATCGTTTAGACGTGGAGTTAGAAAATCGCTTGCAACATTTACGGGAAACGTATACCATTTCTTTTGAAGCTGCAAAACAAAAATATACGATGACAATGTCTAGCGAGGAAGCTCGTAAAAAAGTGAAATTAATTAAATTATCCATTGAAGAACTCGGTACAGTAAATATAGGTGCCATTGATGAATTTGAGCGGGTATCTGAGCGTCATACGTTCTTATTAGAGCAACGGGATGATTTGCAAGAAGCGAAAACAACGTTGCATCAAGTAATTGACGAAATGGATGAAGAAATGAAAAAACGTTTTTCTTATACGTTCGAAGCAATTCGCACAGAATTCCAGTTTGTATTTAGTGAATTATTTGGCGGTGGGCGTGCAGATTTAGTTATGACAAACCCGAAAGATTTATTAAATACAGGAATTGATATTGTTGCACAACCGCCAGGGAAAAAGTTACAAAATTTAGGTCTTCTTTCTGGAGGAGAACGAGCATTGACAGCCATTGCGTTGCTATTTGGTATTTTAAAAGTTCGTCCTGTACCGTTTTGTGTGCTAGATGAAGTTGAAGCTGCACTAGATGAAGCAAATGTTGCTCGTTTTGCGCAGTATTTGAAAAAATTTAGTAATGAAACGCAGTTTATTGTTATTACACATCGAAAGGGTACGATGGAAGAATCTGATGTATTATACGGTGTAACGATGCAAGAGTCTGGTGTGTCCAAGCTTGTTTCCGTTCGTTTAGATGATGGAGAAGAGCTTGTTACGAGCAAATAGGAAGGATGGGAAAGAATGAGTTTTTTTAAAAAATTAAAAGAAAAAATTTCGAAGCAAACAGATACGGTAACAGAGAAGTTTAAACAAGGTTTAGAGAAAACGAGAAACTCTTTTGCTGAAAAAGTAAATGATTTAGTATATCGTTATCGTAAAGTTGACGAAGAGTTCTTCGAAGAGTTAGAGGAAATTTTAATTGGTGCGGACGTGGGTGTGTCCACAGTAATGGAGTTAATTGACCAATTAAGAGACGAAGTGAAGCATCGTAATATTCAAGACCCAAAAGAAGTGCAAGCTGTTATCTCTGAAAAATTAGTTGAGATTTATAAAGGTGACGGTAATTTTAATAATGAATTAAATGTGCAAGAAAACGCATTGACAGTTATTTTATTTGTCGGGGTAAACGGTGTTGGAAAAACAACGACTATTGGAAAAATGGCACATAAATTTAAATCAGATGGAAAATCTGTATTATTGGCAGCTGGCGACACATTCCGTGCTGGTGCAATCGAGCAGCTAGAAGTGTGGGGGGAACGTGTTGGTGTAGATGTAATTAAACAAGGATCAGGTTCTGACCCAGCAGCTGTTATGTATGATGCAATTCAAGCTGCAAAATCGCGAAAAGTTGATGTTTTGTTATGTGATACAGCGGGACGTTTGCAAAACAAAGTCAACTTAATGAAAGAGTTAGAGAAAGTAAAACGTGTAATTGAACGTGAAGTTCCTGGTGCTCCTCATGAAGTACTACTTGTCATTGATGCAACAACAGGACAAAATGGTTTAAGCCAAGCGAAGACATTCCGTGAGGCAACAAATGTAACGGGTATTGTCCTAACAAAATTGGACGGAACTGCTAAAGGTGGAATTGTATTGGCGATTCGTAATGAGATGGATGTACCGGTGAAATTTGTTGGTCTGGGAGAACAAATGGATGACTTGCAAGCATTTGATCCAGAACAATATGTATATGGATTATTTGCGGACCTTGTAGAAACAGCAGTGGAATAAGTAGAAAAAGAGGGAGCGGTGTTTATCGCTCTTTCTTTTTGAATTTAAATTAAGTTGTTAAGAAAAAAACTTGACACACATTTACTCTCCATGTAAACTAATTCATGTAAAGGTAATTCACTTAACAAAGGGTGATTCAACATGCTCGAAAAAACAACGAGAATGAATTATTTGTTTGATTTTTATCAATCGTTGTTAACGCCAAAACAAAGAAGTTATATGTCACTTTACTATCTCGATGATCTATCGCTTGGTGAAATTGCAGAAGAATTTGAAGTAAGCCGCCAAGCAGTGTATGATAACATTAAACGGACAGAAGCGATGCTTGAAGAATATGAAGAAAAGTTATTATTACTTCAAAAGTTTCAAGAAAGGCAGCAACTTGTTGCAAAGTTAAAGCAGCTAATCAGCGAAGAAGAGCATGTAGATGAACAAGTAAAACAAGTTGTTGAAGCTATCGAAAATTTAGATTAGGAGGGCGGCAATATGGCATTTGAAGGATTAGCCGACCGACTTCAACAGACAATGCAAAAAATTCGCGGTAAAGGGAAAGTATCTGAAGCCGACGTAAAAGAAATGATGAGAGAAGTTCGTCTTGCTCTTTTGGAAGCAGACGTTAACTTTAAAGTAGTAAAAGATTTTGTTAAACGTGTGTCTGAGCGTGCTGTCGGACAAGATGTAATGAAAAGTTTAACGCCTGGACAGCAAGTTATTAAAGTGGTACAGGAAGAACTTACAGAATTAATGGGCGGCCAGCAGAGTAAAATTGCTGTCTCTAACCGTCCGCCAACCGTTATTATGATGGTTGGATTGCAAGGTGCGGGTAAAACGACGACAACAGGTAAACTTGCGAATTTACTTCGTAAAAAGCATAATCGGAAACCGATGCTTGTTGCAGCTGACATTTATCGTCCAGCGGCAATTAAACAGCTTGAAACACTCGGTAAGCAATTGGATATGCCAGTTTTCTCTTTAGGAGACAAAGTAAGTCCTGTTGAAATCGCAAAGCAAGCAATTGCAAAAGCAAAAGAAGATCATCATGATTATGTTCTTATTGATACAGCAGGTCGACTGCATATCGATGAAGAGCTTATGGATGAATTAGCACAAGTGAAAGAAGTAACAAAGCCGGATGAAATTTTCCTTGTTGTTGATGCAATGACAGGACAAGATGCGGTAAACGTTGCGCAAAGTTTCCATGAACAGCTAGGTTTAACAGGTGTTGTATTAACGAAATTAGATGGTGATACGCGCGGAGGTGCAGCACTATCTATTAAAGCTGTTACAAACACACCGATTAAATTTGCTGGTATGGGTGAGAAATTAGATGCACTAGAGGTATTTCATCCAGAACGCATGGCATCGCGTATTTTAGGTATGGGTGATGTTCTGACGTTAATTGAAAAGGCGCAGGCGACAGTTGATGAAGAAAAGGCAAGAGAACTTGAGCAAAAAATGCGCACACTTTCCTTTACGTTGGATGATTTTCTAGAGCAATTAGGACAAGTGCGTCAATTAGGACCACTTGATGAGCTATTAAATATGCTTCCTGGTGCTGGGAAAATTAAAGGATTAAAAAATGTCCAAGTTGATGAAAAGCAAATCGGACACATCGAAGCGATTATTCGCTCGATGACAAAATTAGAGCGTGAACAACCGGAAATCATTAACGCTAGTCGTAAGAAACGTATTGCTAAAGGTAGTGGTACAACTGTGCAAGAGATCAATCGTCTTTTGAAGCAATTTGAAGATATGAAAAAGATGATGAAAACGATGTCTGGTATGCAAAAAGGTAAGAAAAAAGGACTAGGTGGTTTGAAGTTTCCATTTATGTAAGGAAAAAAAGATGGCTCTGTTAAGAAATTATACTTTACAAAGGGTCACTCTTTTTGCTAATATTATTATCTGTGTGAAATATATTCGGAGGTGCTTTATAAATGGCAGTTAAAATTCGTTTAAAACGTATGGGAGCTAAAAAATCTCCTTTCTATCGTGTAGTTGTTGCAGATTCTCGTTCTCCTCGTGACGGACGTTTCATCGAGGAAATCGGAACTTACAATCCAGTTGCTCAGCCAGCTGAAGTTAAAATTAATGAAGAAGCAGCATTAAAATGGTTAGGAAACGGTGCGAAACCATCTGATACAGTTCGTAACCTATTCTCTAAGCAAGGCATCATGGAGAAATTCCACTTATCTAAACAAGGTAAGTAATTGAAGCAATGGCTATGTCAGGGTTAATCGAAACAATTGTTAAACCCCTTGTGGATCATCCTGAAGATGTAAAGGTTACACAGGAACTGTACAACGGAGAGATGAAGTATCGATTAACCGTACATCCTGAGGATGTGGGTAAAGTCATTGGGAAACAAGGGCGAGTTGCAAAAGCAATTCGAACGATCTTATATGCAGCGGGACATCATCAAAATGAAAAAGTCACGCTGGAAATTCAATAAGTATAAAAAGGGCGAGGATCTGTTCCTCACCCTTTTTTAACATTTTAAGATAAATCGCATCTTCAGCAAAGAGAATGGAGATGCTAACGACATATAACGAACAGGGGTGACGTGCTGTTTATGACGAAATGGTTTAATGTAGGAAAAATTGTAAATACTCACGGTGTTAGAGGAGAAGTGCGTGTCGTTTCGCGTACAGATTTTCCAGAAGAGCGTTATAAAATAGGAAACATATTATACATATGGCAAGAGAAGGGCGCTGAGCCATTAGCTGTAAAGATTACTTCTCATCGTAGTCATAAGTCTTTTGATTTATTGACATTCGAAGGCTATAACAATGTAAATGAAGTAGAACAGTGGAAAGGTTCTTTATTAAAAGTCCCAGAGGACCAGCTTGGAGAATTGGCTGAAGGAGAGTATTATTATCATGAAATTATTGGTTGTACAGTTGTAACAGAAGACGGAGAGACAATTGGTACAATTAAAGAAATTCTTTCTCCTGGCGCAAACGACGTTTGGGTCATTAAACAGCCAAAAGGCCAAGATATTTTAATTCCGTATATTGAGGAAGTTGTCTTACAAGTAAACATCAATGAACAGCTTGTGACCATTCATGTGATGGAAGGATTACTGTAATGAAAATTGATATTTTAACATTGTTTCCAGAAATGTTTACAGGTGTATTTGGTTCTTCTATATTAAAAAAAGCACAAGAAAAAGAAGCAGTGCAGCTAAGAGTTGTTAATTTTCGTGATTATTCAACTAATAAACATAATAGTGTGGATGATTACCCGTACGGCGGCGGAGCTGGAATGGTATTAACACCACAACCCATTTTCGATGCGGTAGAAGAGTTAACAAAGGAAACGGAACGTAAACCACGCGTTGTGTTAATGTGTCCGCAAGGAGAGCGTTTTACCCAAAAAAAAGCTGAAGAATTAGCTGAAGAAGAACATCTAATTTTCATTTGTGGCCATTACGAAGGGTATGATGAGCGTGTTCGTGAGCATCTTGTAACCGATGAAATTTCAATAGGTGATTATGTATTAACAGGCGGAGAATTGGCATCTATGGTTATTACAGATAGTGTTGTCCGCTTATTACCTGATGTTTTAGGAAATGAACAATCACAAATAGAAGATTCATTTAGTACAGGGTTACTAGAACATCCGCATTATACAAGACCAGCGGATTTTCGTGGAATGAAAGTACCAGATGTACTTCTGTCTGGAAATCATAAATATATTGAAGAATGGCGTCAAAAAGAATCATTGCGCCGTACCTTTATGCGTCGCCCTGATTTATTAGGGGAACGTAGTTTATCTAAACAAGAGGAAAAATGGTTAGCAGAATTTAAAGAAAAGAAGTAAAAAATGCTATTGCAACAAACTGAGCAATATGCTATTATAACACTTGTGCTACTTATAGAGAGTAGCCGTTAACAACGGTGTTCCGCTGCAATTTATGAAATGACTTTGTATGAGCATCTGTTTGGAAGGAGAGAATTGAATATGCAACAATTAATCGCAGAAATTACAAAAAATCAATTAAAAACTGATTTACCTTCATTCCGTCCTGGTGACACTTTACGCGTACACGTAAAAGTAGTAGAGGGTACTCGTGAGAGAATTCAGATTTTTGAAGGTGTTGTAATTAAACGTCGTGGTGGCGGAATTAGCGAAACATTCACAGTTCGTAAGATTTCTTACGGTGTAGGTGTTGAACGTACATTCCCAGTTCACACGCCAAGAATCGCGAAAATCGAAGTACTTCGCCGTGGTAAAGTACGTCGTGCTAAGTTGTACTACTTACGTAACCTTCGCGGTAAAAAAGCACGTATTAAAGAAATTCGATAAGACATGTATGGGAGCTTGTATTTGCAAGCTCCCTTTTTCCAATCTAGCTGTGTTTTTACTTACATATAATAAACAGCTTACATAACCGTGGAGGGGAATCGCATGACGAAACAAAAAAGTACGCTTTGGGAATGGACAAAAGCTATTTTGATTGCTGTTGTCTTAGCTTGGATTATTAGACAGTTTTTCTTTGCACCGATTCTTGTAGATGGTGTATCTATGGCACCGACTCTTCATGATCGTGATCGTATGATTGTCAATAAAATAGGTTATCACATTGGAGAACCAAAACGCTTTGATATCATTGTGTTTCAAGCGACAGAAGATAAAGATTACATTAAACGTATTATTGGTTTGCCTGGTGATCAGATAGAATATCGAAATGACACACTCTATATTAACGGAAAGCCGTATGAGGAGCCGTATTTAGAGAAGCAGAAAAAGCAGCTTGCTGATGGTCCATTAACGTATGATTTTAAGCTTGAAGAAATTACAGGGAAGACAACAGTTCCAAAAGGAGAATTATTTGTATTAGGAGATAATCGCCGTTTTAGTAAGGATAGTCGTACAATTGGAACGATTTCAATAGACCAGGTAATTGGGAAAGCTAATATATTGTATTGGCCGTTAAAAGATGCACGTATTGTAAAATGAATGTAGAAAAGAAGGTGGAAATATGGTAATTCAATGGTTTCCTGGTCATATGGCTAAAGCAAGGCGCCAAGTAACAGAGAAATTAAAATTAATCGATGTGGTAATTGAACTTGTTGATGCAAGGTTGCCATTATCATCACGAAATCCAATGATTGATGAAATTATTACGCACAAGCCAAGACTTGTTGTTTTAAATAAAGCGGATATGGCAGATGATCGTGTAACAAAAGAATGGATCGCTTATTTTGGAGAAAAAGGCCATAAAGCAATCTCTATTAACGCGCAAGCTGGACAAGGTATGAAAGAAATTACAGCGGCTTGTAAAGAACTTGTGAAAGAAAAATTTGATAAAATGATAGCAAAAGGTATTAAACCAAGAGCAATTCGTGCTTTAATTGTTGGTATTCCGAACGTTGGAAAATCGACATTAATTAATAAATTAGCGAAGAAAAATATTGCTAAAACGGGCGATCGTCCAGGCGTAACAACAGCACAGCAATGGATTAAAGTAGGAAAAGAAATGGAACTATTAGATACACCAGGTATTTTATGGCCAAAATTTGAGGATGAAATGGTTGGACTTCGTCTCGCAACGACTGGAGCGATTAAGGATTCTATTTTAAATTTGCAAGATGTGGTTGTGTATGCACTTCGCTTTATGGAGAAACATTATCCCGAACGTTTGAAAGAGCGTTATAAGTTAAATGAAATTCCAGAAGATATTGTAGAGCTATTTGATGCGATTGGAAAAAATAGAGGCTGTTTAATGGGCGGAGGACTTGTTGATTATGATAAAACATCAGAACTTGTTCTTCGTGAACTTCGCGCTGGTAAACTTGGGAAAATGACATTTGAGACACCAGAAGAAATAATGGAAGAAGCATAGAGCGAAACTTCTATTTAGTTCATCTCATTCGATGGATTTTACGAGTAGTTATTTTTAGTTTAGCATCTTTCATTTTTCTGAATGCAGAGATAAGAATTGCTGCTGTTAAATGGGAGAGAAAAGGTGCGCAATTGCGCACCTTTTCTTACTTGTAGGAGGAACTACGTATGTCTAAAAAACAAACAATTCAAGAAATTGAAGCTTTATTACAAGAAATTGAACGAGAAGACGACGAGCGTTTTAGTATGTTATTAGCAGACGAACGAAAAGGTGTGCAGAGACTTATTTTAAAATGGAAAAAACAGCAAGGTGATAAAGAAAAAGAAAGACAAAAATTCGCTAAGATGTCAACGTATGAGAGTACACTTCGTCAAAATGGGCTTGTATCTATTGTTGGTATTGATGAAGTCGGAAGAGGACCTTTAGCAGGGCCTGTTGTTGCGGCAGCTGTTGTGCTCCCAGAAGATTTCTATATGCCTGGTTTGGATGACTCGAAAAAACTGAGTGAGGCCAAGCGTGAGCGGTTTTATGATGGAATTAAAGAGCAGGCGTTAGCAATTGGGATTGGGATTATTCCATCTCATGTTATTGATGAGATAAATATTTATCAAGCAACGAAACAAGCGATGTTAGAGGCTGTAAGTAATTTATCATGCAAACCAGAGCATTTGCTAATTGATGCAATGGAACTTCCGACGTCTATCCCGCAAACGTCTATTATTAAGGGAGATGCGAAAAGTATTTCGAT
Source organism: Bacillus sp. NPDC077411 (assembly GCF_044543425.1). Classification (NCBI taxonomy): domain Bacteria; kingdom Bacillati; phylum Bacillota; class Bacilli; order Caryophanales; family Bacillaceae; genus Bacillus; species Bacillus sp. NPDC077411. The sequence goes on from NZ_JBITWA010000002.1 coordinate 351,470, forward strand.
TTCAGCTGCATCTGTAATTGCGAAAGTAACGAGAGATCGTATGATGAAGGAACTTGGAAAACGGTATCCACAGTATGGATTTGAGCAACATATGGGTTATGGAACGAAACAACATTTACACGCGATTGAAGCTTATGGTGTGTTAGATGAGCACCGAAAAACGTTTGCTCCAATTAAAGATATGATTGAACAATAAGTTGTGAATTCACAGCTTATTTTTTTATTTTTGTATATTAACATTATTATTTTTAAAAAAAGAATAAAGCGATTTCAGTTTTCTGACACTTTATTGTAGACAGCATGGCAATCATTTTATACAATGACTAATGTAATGTTTAAAAACATTAAAAAACTTTTCGAGTAAAACAGAAAAATAGGGGAGGATGGGACCATGAATATCCACGAGTATCAGGGTAAAGAAGTCCTTAGAAACTATGGGGTAAGTGTTCCGAACGGGAAGGTTGCCTTCACAGTAGAAGAAGCTGTAGAAGCAGCGAAAGAATTAGGAACGAGTGTATGTGTAGTAAAAGCACAAATTCATGCTGGCGGACGCGGCAAAGCTGGCGGTGTAAAAGTAGCAAAGAACTTAGAAGAAGTTCGTACATATGCAGAGGAAATTTTAGGGAAAACACTTGTAACCCATCAAACAGGTCCTGAAGGTAAAGAAGTAAAGCGCTTACTTATCGAAGAAGGATGCGATATTAAAAAAGAATATTATGTTGGTCTTGTGTTAGATCGTGCGACTTCTCAAGTTGTGTTAATGGCGTCTGAGGAAGGCGGAACAGAAATCGAGGAAGTAGCAGAGAGAACACCAGAAAAAATCTTTAAAGAATATATTGATCCTGCGGTAGGTCTGCAAGGCTTCCAGGCGCGTCGTATTGCGTTTAATATCAATATTCCAAACGAGCTTGTTGGACAAGCTGTGAAGTTTATGATGGGCTTATACCGTGCGTTTATTGAAAAAGACTGTTCTATTGCAGAAATTAACCCACTTGTTACAACAGGTGACGGAAAAGTTATGGCGTTAGATGCAAAATTAAACTTTGATTCTAATGCTTTATATCGTCATAAAGATATTTTAGCGCTTCGTGATCTTGATGAAGAAGATCCGAAAGAAGTAGAAGCTTCTAAGTATGACCTTAACTATATTTCATTAGACGGAAATATTGGTTGTATGGTAAATGGTGCAGGACTTGCAATGGCAACGATGGATATTATTAAACATTATAACGGTGACCCAGCTAACTTCTTAGATGTTGGCGGTGGTGCTACAGCTGAAAAAGTTACAGAAGCTTTCAAAATTATTCTTTCTGACAAAAATGTAAAAGGTATTTTCGTTAACATTTTTGGCGGTATTATGAAATGTGATGTAATTGCAGAAGGTGTTATCGAAGCGACAAAACAAGTAGGTCTTGAATTACCGCTTGTTGTTCGTTTAGAAGGTACAAATGTAGAGCTAGGAAAGAAAATTTTAAATGAATCTGGCTTAAATATTGTTGCAGCAGAATCTATGGCAGACGGTGCGCAAAAAATTGTTTCACTAGTAGGCTAATAGAAAGTGGGGGAGAAAAAATGAGCGTATTAGTTAATAAAGATACAAAAGTTATTGTACAAGGTATTACAGGTTCTCAAGGTTTATTCCATACAAAACAAATGATTGAATACGGTACGAAAATTGTCGGTGGTGTAACGCCTGGTAAAGGTGGTACTGAAATCGAAGGTGTACCAGTATTTAATACAGTAGAAGACGCTGTAAAAGCGACAGGTGCAAATGCTTCTGTTGTATACGTTCCACCTGCTTTTGCTGCGGATGCAATTATGGAAGCTGTTGATGCAGAAATTGATTTAGTAGTATGTATCACAGAAGGTATCCCTGTATTGGATATGGTAAATGTTAAGAAATATATGCATGGCAAAAAGACACGTCTTCTTGGACCAAACTGTCCAGGTGTTATTACGCCAGATGAGTGTAAGATTGGTATTATGCCAGGATACATTCATAAAAAAGGTCATGTTGGTATCGTATCTCGTTCAGGTACGTTAACATATGAAGCTGTACATCAATTAACACAAGAAGGAATCGGCCAATCAACTGCAGTTGGTATTGGTGGTGACCCTGTAAATGGCACAAACTTCATCGATGCTTTAAAAGCGTTCAATGAAGATGAAGAGACACATGCTGTTATTATGATTGGTGAAATTGGTGGAACGGCAGAAGAAGAAGCTGCTGAATGGGTAAGAGCGAACATGACGAAACCTGTTGTCGGCTTTATCGGTGGTCAAACAGCACCTCCAGGAAAACGTATGGGCCATGCTGGTGCGATTATTTCTGGTGGTAAAGGTACAGCTGCTGAAAAGATTAAAACAATGGAAGCATGCGGTATTAAAGTTGCTGAAACACCAGCTGTTATGGGTGAAACTTTAATTTCTGTTTTAAAAGAAAAAGGCTTATTTGAAACTTGTAAAAATTATTAATTATTTAGAAAGACACCTTCTGTAAAAGAGGGTGTCTTTTATCCTTTTTATAGTTAACATAATAACAATTATGGGTAAGGAGAATGTATATGAAACGTGAAAGATTATTGCATCTTCATTACTGCTTGGCAGATCAGTGGAAAGTACTTAGGCGTTTATTAGCTATTGATCCGCAGTTAACGGAAATTTACTCCTTTCAAGCTCCTCAAATTGAAAAATATCTTGGGCTGCCTATGCAAAAAGCCTCTGCACTTGTTTCTTATCTCCAAAAAACATCCCCTTCTTTTTGCATTCAACAATTACAAGATGAACACGTTTTTTATATGACGATATGGGATGATGATTATCCGAGTTTATTGCGCCAAATTCCTGATCCCCCGTTTATTTTATATGGAAAGGGACAGAAGGAAATATTGCAATGGACAAAAAAATTAGCTGTTGTTGGAACGAGAAATCCGTCTTTATATGGAAAAGGAAGCATACAATCTATTTTACAACCGCTTATGAACAATGAATGGCTAATCGTGAGTGGTCTTGCAAATGGAATTGACACAATTGCTCATGAAATTGCAGTAGAACACCGTTTTGCGACAATTGCAGTATTAGGACATGGTTTACAATATATGTATCCAAAGAAGAATCGAGATTTTTATGAAAAATGGAAAGCGCAAATCTTGCTTGTAACGGAGTATCCCCCGCATTATGCGCCGCAAAAATGGTATTTTCCGAGACGAAATCGTATTATAAGCGGGCTTTGTCAAGGTGTTCTTGTAGTAGAGGCGAAAGTGCGGAGTGGTTCTCTTATAACAGCAGATTACGCCTTAGAGCAAAATAGAGAAGTATTTGCTATGCCGGGTCCTAATTATATTGAAAGTGCGGTTGGAACGAATCAGCTCATTCAACAAGGAGCAAAATTAATTCAATGTGCCGAAGATGTGATAGAAGAATTTTCAAATTATAAAATAAATCCATTTTGATTTTTTGACATATAGATTACTGCTATGCAGAAAAAAGGAGTATGCACTCGCTTTTTCCCTTTGTTTGCACTTTGCATGTGGCAGAAAAAGGCCCTGACCGCTCCTATACATGGCCAGTTGCTCTCGCCCACCTAAAAAGAATGGGTTTTATGTCTCTTTTTAATTGAATTTATAAAGTATATTTCATGTTTTTTATTAAACAATTATTGACAAATAGTAGATAGTCACTGTATGTTATATTCATTGTTGATTGACAAAAACGAGAGAAATCAATAATATTAGTCAATAATCCATCCAAAAAGGTTTTAGGAACTTTGAGGAAGGAACTTTTGTGTGAATAAAGATGAAGACTTGAATCCACCTCTTAAGGAGGCACTAGCATGTCAGATTACCTTGTAATCGTGGAGTCGCCTTCTAAGGCGAAAACTATTGAAAAATATTTAGGGAAAAAATACAAAGTAGTCGCGTCTATGGGCCATGTTCGCGACTTACCTAAAAGTCAAATGGGGATAGAAGTGAAAAATAATTTCACCCCAAAGTATATTACCATTCGTGGTAAAGGGCCTGTTTTAAAAGATTTGAAAACAGCGGCAAAAAAAGCAAAAAAAGTGTATCTTGCAGCCGATCCAGATCGCGAAGGAGAAGCGATTGCTTGGCATTTAGCAAATACGCTGAATGTAGATGTGGAGTCGGATTGCCGAGTTGTATTCAATGAAATTACAAAAGATGCGATTAAAGAATCCTTTAAACACCCTCGTGCAATTAATATGGATTTAGTGGATGCACAGCAAGCGAGACGTGTACTTGATAGACTTGTCGGTTATAATATTAGTCCTTTATTATGGAAGAAAGTAAAAAAAGGATTAAGTGCAGGTCGTGTGCAGTCTGTTGCAGTTCGCTTAATTATAGAACGCGAAAAAGAAATTCAAGCGTTTATCCCAGAAGAATTCTGGACAATTAAAACTGAATTTGTAAAAGGGAAAGAGACGTTTGAAGCATCCTTTTATGGAATAAACGGGGAAAAAGTAGAATTAACAAATGAACAACAAGTAAATGAAATCATTGAAAAAATGCGAGAAAATGCTTTTTCGGTTGAAAATGTAACGAAAAAAGAGCGGAAACGTAATCCGGCATTACCATTTACGACATCTTCTCTGCAACAAGAAGCTGCGAGAAAGTTAAATATGCGAGCAAAGAAAACGATGATGCTTGCGCAGCAGCTTTATGAAGGTATCGATATTGGAAAGCAAGGAACGGTTGGATTAATCACATATATGCGAACGGATTCAACGAGAATTTCAGAAACTGCGCAGCAAGAAGCACGTTCTTATATTGAAGAAGCATTTGGTGCAGACTACATAGGAGCACAAAAAAAGAAAGAATCGAAAAAACCAAATGCGCAAGATGCGCATGAAGCAATTCGCCCTTCATCTGTCTTACGTAAACCAGACGAACTAAAAAGTTATTTGAGTCGTGACCAATATCGTTTATATAAACTGATTTGGGAGCGATTTGTTGCAAGTCAGATGGCATCTGCTATAATGGATACCGTTACAGCTACACTGATAAACAATTCTGTTCAATTTCGTGCGCATGGATCTGTTGTGAAGTTCCCGGGATTCATGAAGGTGTACGTGGAATCAAAAGATGACGGGACAGAAGAGAAGGATAGAATGTTACCGCATCTAGATATAGGGGAAACAGTCTTTTCTAAAGATGTCGAACCGAAACAACACTTTACGCAGCCGCCACCACGTTATACAGAGGCGCGTCTAGTAAAAACGTTAGAGGAACTTGGAATTGGTAGACCGTCTACATATGTACCAACGCTAGAAACGATTCAAAAACGTGGGTATGTAGGGTTAGACAATAAGCGATTTGTTCCGACTGAACTTGGCGAAATTGTAATTGAACTTATTTTAGAGTTTTTCCCTGAAATTATTAACATTGAGTTTACGGCCAATATGGAGAAAAATCTTGATGAAGTGGAAGATGGAAAAGCAAATTGGGTACAAATTGTCGATGATTTCTACAAAGGTTTTGAACCGCGTTTAGAAAAGGCGGAAAAAGAAATGCGCGAAGTAGAAATTAAAGATGAACCTGCCGGGGAAGACTGTGAACTGTGTGGCAATCCAATGGTCTTCAAAATGGGTAAATTCGGAAAGTTCATGGCTTGTTCTAATTTTCCGGATTGCCGAAATACGAAACCGATTGTAAAAGAAATCGGTGTTACATGTCCAAAATGTAATGAAGGGCAAATTATTGAACGAAGAAGCAACAAAAAGAAACGTCTTTTTTACGGCTGCGGTACATATCCAGAGTGTGACTTCGTTTCTTGGGATAAACCAATTGGTCGGAAATGTCCAAAGTGTGAAGGTATGCTTGTTGAGAAGAAGTTGAAAAAAGGCGTTCAGGTACAGTGTATTTCTTGTGATTATGAAGAAGAACAACAAATGTGAGCCTACCAGCTCACATTTTTTTCGGGAAATGAAAAAAGAAAGGTGAGACATATGACAACACAAGTAGTAAACGTAATTGGCGCAGGTCTTGCGGGAAGTGAAGCAGCTTATCAAATCGCAAAGCGCGGGGTTCAAGTAAGGTTATATGAAATGCGACCAGTAAAACAAACACCAGCTCATCATACGGATAAATTTGCTGAGCTTGTATGTAGTAACTCGCTTCGTGCAAATACATTGACAAACGCGGTTGGTGTAATTAAAGAAGAGATGCGCCGTATGGATTCTGTTATTATTCGTGCAGCAGACGAATGTTCAGTGCCAGCAGGTGGTGCGCTAGCTGTTGACCGTCATGAATTTGCTGCTAAGGTAACGGAATATGTGAAAAATCATCCGAACGTGACGGTAGTGAATGAAGAAATTACAGAAATTCCAGAAGGACCTACTGTAATTGCAACAGGGCCTCTTACTTCATCAGGTTTAGCAGCGCAACTGAAAGAGCTAACAGGCGAGGATTATTTTTACTTCTATGATGCAGCAGCGCCGATTGTAGAAAAAGATAGCATTGATATGGAGAAAGTATACTTAAAATCCCGTTATGATAAAGGGGAAGCAGCATATTTAAACTGTCCGATGACAGAGGAAGAATTTAACCGTTTTTATGATGCGTTAATTGCTGCAGAAACAGTGCCATTAAAAGAATTTGAAAAGGAAATTTTCTTTGAAGGGTGTATGCCGGTAGAAGTAATGGCAAGTCGTGGTAGACAAACATTAGTATTTGGGCCGATGAAGCCAGTCGGATTAGAAGATCCAAAAACAGGGAAAACACCGTATGCCGTTGTGCAATTACGTCAAGATGATGCAGCAGGAACGTTATACAATATTGTTGGTTTCCAAACACACTTAAAGTGGGGACCACAAAAAGAAGTGTTACAATTGATTCCTGGACTAGAAAATGCAGAAATTGTACGTTACGGTGTGATGCATCGTAATACATTTATTAATTCACCGAAATTACTTCGTCCAACATACCAATATAAAAATCGTGATGATTTATTCTTTGCAGGACAAATGACTGGAGTAGAGGGATATGTAGAATCAGCTGCTTCGGGCTTGTTAGCAGGCATAAATGCAGCTCGCCTTGTGAAAGGTGAAGAACCGGCTGTGTTACCAGCAGTAACAGCGATGGGGAGTATGGCGAATTACATTACAACGACGAATGCGAAAAACTTCCAACCGATGAACGCGAATTTCGGGCTATTTGCACCGCTAGAAAAGAAAATTAAAAAGAAGCAAGAGCGTAATGAAGCATATGCAAATCGCGCATTAGAAACAATTCAAAATTTTGTAAATATTTAGTCAAATTTCTTGCAAAGGCTACTAAATTGTGATACGATTTAGTAGCCTTTATTGAGGTGAAGAGTATGAATGAAGATGTGAATAAAATGTTACAATTATTCGTCGGATATTTACAAATTGAAAGAAATTATTCAAAATATACAATTGCAAGTTATCAAAATGATTTAGAACATTTTGTACAATTTATGAGGCGAGAAGGTATTTTGACTTTTGAGAATGTTACGTACGTTGATGTTCGTTTATATTTAACAACTTTACATAATGAAAAGTTAGCAAGGAAGTCTGTAGCACGAAAAATCTCGAGTTTACGAAGTCTGTATCGCTTCTTGATGCGTGAAGGATATCGGGAAGATAATCCATTTGCACTTGCCGCGCTCCCCAAAAAAGAATGGTCAATTCCAAAATTTTTGTACGATGAAGAATTAGAAAAGTTATTCGAAGTTTCGGATACTTCTAAACCACTAGGGCAACGAGATCAGGCTTTATTGGAGCTTATGTATGCGACGGGGATTCGTGTAAGCGAATTCGTGAAGCTTCAGCTTACGGATATTGATTTTTCAACAGGTACGATTTTGGTAATGGGGAAAGGAAAGAAACAACGCTATGTTCCTTTCGGAAGTTATGCACAAGATGCTTTAGTAACTTATATAGAAAATGGGAGAAAACAATTGGAGAAAAAATCGCAAGAACACTCGCAAACGGTGTTTTTAAATGCGAAAGGCACACCGCTAACTGATCGAGGTGTTCGATATGTTTTAAATGAACTAATAAAAAAAACATCTCTTACAATGCATATAAGTCCGCATATGTTAAGACATACATTTGCAACCCATATGTTAAATGAAGGGGCGGATTTAAGAGCTATACAAGAATTATTAGGACATGAGAATTTATCGGCGACACAAATTTATACGCACGTCTCAAAAGAAAGATTGCGCTCGGTTTACATGATGCACCATCCTCGCGCATAAATTGCTTTTAAAAGCTATAAAGTGAAACTTCTATTAATGGAAGAGGGCTTTTTCTTCCTCACTAATAGTTAGTTGAACCAATCAGGCTCTAACGGGTAGTTAACCTTTAACTATTTTTTGATTTATCAGAATTTCAAGGTTTAATTGCTTGTTAATAGCCAGATAAAAACAAATAAAGGAGTTTTTTTGCTATGGGAAACTTCCATGCTACAACGATATTTGGGATTCACCATAATGGAGAATGTGCAATGGCTGGTGACGGGCAAGTTACGCTTGGGAATGCTGTTGTTATGAAGCATACAGCTCGTAAAGTTCGAAAGTTATTTCATGGTAAAGTGTTAGCTGGTTTTGCAGGCTCTGTAGCAGATGCTTTTACACTATTTGAGATGTTTGAAGGAAAGCTTGAAGAATACAATGGTAATTTACAGCGAGCTGCCGTAGAAATGGCAAAGCAGTGGCGAGGAGATAAGATGCTTCGCCAATTAGAAGCAATGTTAATTGTTATGGATAAAAATACGCTATTGCTTGTTTCAGGAACAGGTGAAGTAATTGAACCTGATGATGGCATTTTAGCAATTGGTTCTGGTGGACATTACGCACTTGCAGCAGGACGCGCTTTAAAACAACATGCAGGTTCCCATTTTACAGCGAGAGAAATTGCGAAGGCGAGTTTAGAAATCGCTAGCAATATTTGTGTGTATACAAACGAAAATATTATTGTGGAAGAACTGTAGAACTGTAAGGGAGGCATTTTATATGCATTTACATTTTACTCCGCGACAAATTGTAGAAAAGCTAGATCAATATATCATTGGTCAAAAAGATGCGAAAAAAGCAGTTGCAGTGGCGCTTAGAAATCGTTATCGCCGCAGCAAATTGGCAGAAGGACTTCGTGATGAAATTGCACCAAAAAACATTTTAATGATTGGACCGACTGGGGTTGGAAAAACAGAAGTAGCAAGGCGAATTGCAAAACTTGTTGGTGCCCCTTTTATTAAAGTAGAGGCCACGAAATTTACAGAAGTAGGCTATGTTGGTCGTGATGTGGAATCTATGGTTCGTGATCTCGTGGAAACTTCCGTTCGAATTGTGAAAGAAGAAAAAATGATTCATGTTAAAGACAAAGCGGAAGAGCAAGCTAACCAACGAATTGTTGAAATTTTAGTGCCGCATAAGCAAAAAGAATCGGGATTTAAAAATCCGTTAGAAATGTTATTTGGTGGATATCAAAATCAAAACACAGCTCCAACATCAGAACAGCAAGATGAGAGAGAAGTTGAGCAAAAACGAAAAGAAGTGGAAAAGCAGCTTGCTTCGGGTTTACTCGAAGAAGAAATGATTACAATTGAAGTGACGGAACAGCAATCATCTATGTTCGATATGCTTCAAGGTACGGGAATGGAACAAATGGGCATGAATTTTCAAGATGCGCTTGGAAGTTTTATGCCGAAAAAAACGAAAAAACGTAAAGTTTCTGTAAAAGAAGCAAGAAAAGTCTTGACAAATGAAGAGGCACAGCGCTTAATTGATATGGATGAAGTTACACAAGAAGCCGTTTATCGTGCTGAACAGCTTGGGATTATTTTTATTGATGAGATTGACAAAATTGCTGGTAAACAATCGAATAGCGTTGATGTATCACGTGAAGGCGTGCAGCGCGACATCTTACCGATTGTGGAAGGATCGACTGTTGTGACAAAATATGGACCGATAAGAACGGATTATGTTTTATTCATTGCAGCGGGCGCTTTTCATATGTCAAAGCCGTCAGATTTAATTCCAGAACTGCAAGGAAGATTCCCAATTCGCGTAGAGTTGACGAAATTGTCAGCGGAGGACTTTGTGAAAATCCTTGTAGAGCCAGATAATGCTTTAGTGAAACAATATATAGCATTATTGGAAACTGAAGGTATAGAAATTGAATTTTCTGACGAAGCTATTCGTAAGATTGCCGAGATTGCTTATCAAGTCAATCAAGACACAGATAATATTGGAGCAAGAAGGCTCCATACCATTATGGAAAAACTTCTTGAAGATTTATCGTTTGAAGCATCTGAAATTACGTTAGAAAAGGTAACGATAACACCTCAGTATGTAGAGGAAAAGTTAGCGACAATTGCTAAAAATAAAGATGTGAGCCAGTTTATTTTGTAATAGTATCATCAGGTGACTCGCCCTAGTTTCCAAGTGATTAAAAAGCATGTGAATAATGTGTAGGAGGAAATTTAGAAATGGAATTATTAGCAAAAACAAGAAAGTTAAATGCGTTATTACAGAGCGCAGCAGGAAAACCAGTAAACTTTAGAGAAATGGCTGACACGATGTGTGAAGTAATTGAAGCGAACGTGTTTGTTGTAAGTCGTCGCGGGAAATTATTAGGATATGCAATTCACCAACAAATCGAAAACGAGCGTATGAAACAAATGCTTGCTGAGCGTCAGTTCCCAGAAGAGTATACAAAGAATTTATTCAATGTAACTGAAACATCTCCAAACTTAGAAGTAAACAGTGAATATACAGCGTTCCCTGTAGAAAACAGAGAGTTATTTGGTCAAGGTTTAACAACAATCGTACCAATCGTTGGTGGTGGTGAGCGTCTAGGTACATTAGTATTGGCGCGTCTTGGTCAAGAATTTTTAGACGATGATTTAATTCTTGCTGAATATAGCTCTACTGTAGTAGGTATGGAAATTCTACGTGAAAAAGCGGAAGAAATTGAAGAAGAAGCACGTAGTAAAGCGGTTGTACAAATGGCGATTAGTTCATTATCATACAGTGAACTAGAAGCGATTGAACATATTTTCGAAGAGTTAAATGGAACAGAAGGTTTACTTGTTGCAAGTAAAATTGCTGATCGTGTAGGTATTACACGTTCTGTAATTGTAAACGCACTTCGTAAATTAGAAAGTGCTGGTGTAATTGAGTCTCGTTCTTTAGGTATGAAAGGAACGTACATCAAAGTATTAAATGACAAGTTTTTACATGAACTTGCAAAATTAAAAACAAACTAATTTCAATAGACTAAAAGCTCTTCTGTGTAATGCAGAAGAGCTTTTTTTAGTAGGAGTAGCATATATAAATACAAGCTGAAAAACGGATATAAAATCCTTTTTTAGGGGGAGGAGAGAGGAACTGACCGTGCATAGAAGCGGTCAGGGCCTTTTTCTGCCACATGCGCAGTGAAAACCAGAGAGAGTAAGCGAGTGCAGGTTCTTTTTTCATAACAGCAATCTCTATGTTGAAAAATCAAAAGGGATTCATACATAAATCCCAATTAAAAAATCGACATAAAACTATTTTTTTCAGTGGAATACTAGCGTAAACAGAATGAAAAATGGAAATGTTATAAAGAGTGAGTAATGATTTCATAGAAAAAAAGAGCAATGAAAAAGAAAGTTTGACAATGTATGTATTTTCGACTTGATTGTGATATTTTGTTGTGATATAGTTGTCAGTGGTGTCAGTACAAAGTACACACGTTCATTGATTTAAGTGTTGGTGCTACGCTTGTAGTTTCGCTTAAAGATGAAGTGAACGGAGGATATCAAAAACCATTTAGGAGGAACTAAATTATGTCAGTAATTTCTATGAAGCAATTGCTTGAAGCTGGTGTTCACTTCGGACATCAAACTCGTCGTTGGAACCCAAAAATGAAACGTTACATTTTCACAGAGCGTAACGGTATCTACATCATCGACTTACAAAAAACTGTGAAAAAAGTTGAAGAAGCATTCAACGTAATGAGAGACATCGCTGCTAACGGCGGTAACGTATTATTCGTAGGTACAAAAAAACAAGCACAAGATGCTATTAAAGAAGAAGCAACTCGCGCTGGTATGTACTTCGTTAACCAACGTTGGTTAGGTGGTACATTAACAAACTTCCAAACAATTCAAAAGCGTATTAAACGCCTTAAAGACATCGAAAGAATGCAAGAAGATGGCACTTTCGAAGTACTTCCTAAGAAAGAAGTTGTACAACTTAAGAAAGAATTAGAGCGTCTTGAAAAATTCTTAGGCGGCATTAAAGATATGAAAGGTCTTCCAGATGCATTATTCGTAGTAGACCCTCGTAAAGAGCGTATCGCTGTTGCTGAAGCACGCAAATTAAACATTCCAATCATCGGTATCGTTGATACAAACTGTGATCCAGATGAAATCGATCATGTAATCCCAGCAAACGATGATGCAATTCGTGCTGTAAAACTTCTTACATCTAAAATGGCAGACGCGATCCTTGAAGCAAAACAAGGTGAAGAAACTGTTACTGCGTAACAAATTTAGAAAGGTGATAAGGGGGTAGGCCTTTTATCACCTTTTTTAAGGTATATACATATTTTAGGAGGATGAAAAGTATGGCAATTACTGCACAAATGGTAAAAGAACTTCGCGAAAAAACTGGCGCAGGTATGATGGATTGCAAAAAAGCGCTAACAGAAACTAACGGTGACATGGAGAAAGCAATTGACTTCCTACGTGAGAAAGGTATTGCGAAAGCTGCGAAAAAAGCAGACCGCATTGCTGCTGAAGGTTTAACTTACATCGAAGCAAACGGTAACGACGCTTTAATCTTAGAATTAAACTCTGAAACTGATTTCGTTGCGAAAAATGAAGGTTTCCAAACATTAATTAAAGAATTAGCTGCTCACTTATTAGCTAACAAACCTGCTAACATTGAAGAAGCTATGGCTCAAACAATTTCAAACGGCAAAACAGTAGAAGAGCACATCAACGAAGCAATCGCTAAAATTGGTGAAAAACTTACACTTCGTCGTTTCGAAATCGTATCAAAAACTGATGCAGATGCATTCGGTGCTTACCTACACATGGGTGGACGCATTGGTGTATTAACAGTTCTTGAAGGTTCTACAGATGAAGCAGCTGCTAAAGATGTAGCAATGCACATTGCAGCAGTTAATCCTAAATACATCGACCGCGATGCTGTAACAGCTGAAGAAGTTGAGCATGAGCGTCAAGTATTAACACAACAAGCTTTAAACGAAGGCAAGCCAGAAAAAATCGTTGCGAAAATGGTTGAAGGTCGTCTTGGCAAATTCTTCGAAGAGATTTGCTTACTTGACCAAGCATTCGTTAAAAACCCTGATATGAAAGTTCGTCAGTTCGTTGAGTCTAAAGGTGGAACATTAAAAGGATTCGTTCGCTACGCTGTTGGTGAAGGAATCGAAAAACGCGAAGATAACTTTGCTGAAGAAGTAATGAACCAAGTAAAAGGTAACAACTAATAAAGATTTGGGGACACATTGTGTTCCCTTTTTTAAAATAAAGATGCAAGTACTGGAGGTTCATTATGAGTAAGCCAAAATATAATCGTGTAGTATTAAAGCTAAGCGGTGAAGCTTTAGCTGGAGATAAAGGGTTTGGAATAAACCCATCTGTTATTAAATCTGTTGCACAGCAAGTAAAAGAAATTGCTGAGCTTGATGTAGAAGTTGCAGTCGTTGTTGGTGGCGGTAACATTTGGCGTGGAAAAATCGGGAGCGAGATGGGAATGGACCGTGCAACAGCCGACTACATGGGCATGTTAGCAACAGTAATGAATTCCTTAGCTCTTCAAGATAGCTTGGAAAATTTAGGAGTTCAAACACGTGTGCAAACTTCTATTGAAATGCGCCAAGTAGCAGAACCTTACATTCGTCGTAAGGCAAATCGTCACTTAGAGAAGAAACGTGTTGTAATTTTTGCGGCAGGTACAGGTAACCCTTACTTCTCTACTGATACAACAGCGGCATTACGTGCAGCTGAGATTGAGGCAGATGTTATTTTAATGGCGAAAAATAATGTAGATGGCGTATATAGTGCAGATCCAACTGTTGATGAAACAGCGACAAAATATGAGTCACTTACATATTTAGATGTCTTAAAAGAAGGTTTAGGTGTAATGGATTCTACAGCTTCTTCTTTATGTATGGACAATGATATTCCACTAATTGTATTCTCAATTATGGAAGAAGGAAATATTAAGCGCGCCGTTATCGGCGAAAATATTGGAACAATTGTAAGGGGGAAATAAGATGGCACAACAAGTAATGAATAATGCAAAAGAAAAAATGGAAAAAGCAGTTGCAGCATATTCTCGTGAACTTTCAACAGTTCGTGCAGGTCGTGCGAGTGCGTCTGTATTAGATAAAGTACAAGTAGATTATTACGGTGCACCAACGCCAGTTGTACAATTAGCAAATATCACAGTGCCTGAAGCACGTTTACTAGTTATTCAACCGTATGATAAAACATCTATCGGTGATATTGAGAAGGCAATTTTAAAAGCTGATTTAGGATTAAATCCTTCTAATGATGGATCTGTTATTCGTATTGCATTCCCTGCATTAACAGAGGAACGTCGTCGTGAACTTGTGAAAGTTGTGAAGAAATATTCTGAAGATGCAAAAGTAGCTGTTCGTAACGTTCGTCGCGATGCAAATGATGATTTAAAGAAACTTGAGAAAAATGGCGATATTACAGAAGATGACTTAAGAGGATATACAGAAGATATCCAAAAAGAAACAGATAAGTATATCGTAAAAGTTGACGATATTACAAAAAACAAAGAAAAAGAAATTATGGAAGTGTAATCGCGAAATTTTCGCAAATATGACCCTCTTCTTAAGGGGGTCTTTTTACACTTTTAGGCATATGTCTGCTCGTTGGAGGGTTTGAATGATGTTTAGAAAACTTCCTTTTTTTAAAGGCAATAAGATTGCGTCGTTTGATCATCTCGTAGAAGAAGCAAAAAAAGGAGAAATTCCAGCACATATTGCAATCATTATGGATGGTAATGGAAGATGGGCGAAAAGAAGAGCGATGCCTCGTATTGCAGGTCATCATGAAGGGATGCAAGTCGTAAAGAAAATTACGAAGTTTGCCAGCAAGCTCGGTGTTAAAGTATTGACCCTTTACGCCTTTTCTACAGAGAACTGGAAAAGACCTAAAGTGGAAGTGGATTATTTAATGAAACTTCCTGAAGAGTTTCTAGGTACATTTTTACCGGAGCTTGTTGAAGAAAATGTACAAGTACGTGTGATGGGACAAAAGGATCGCCTTCCAGATCATACGCGAAGAGCGATGGAAAAAGCAAGTGAAGATACGAAAGATAACACGGGGTTAATTTTAAATTTTGCGTTAAACTATGGAAGTCGTGATGAAATTGTGTCTGCTGTGCAAAATATAGTTAAGGATAGTGAGGGAGGAAAACTTCGTTCTGAAGAAATAACAGAAGAAATGATTTCTTCGTACTTAATGACAAGAACATTGCCTGATCCTGATTTGCTAATCCGAACAAGCGGTGAACTTCGTATAAGTAATTTTATGTTATGGCAAATTGCTTATACAGAATTTTGTTTTACCGATGTATATTGGCCAGATTTTACAGAGGAACACTTATTACAGTCTATTACTGACTTCCAAAATAGAGGTCGCAGATTTGGAGGCGTGTAGAAAGAGAGGGTTTGGTAGTGAAACAGAGAATAATTACTGGAGTGATTGCTGCCGCGCTATTCATCCCCATCGTATTTTACGGTGGCGTGCCTTTTACAATTTTAGTGTATGCATTAGCTTCTGTTGGATTATATGAATTAATTCGAATGAATAAACTAACGATTATTTCTGTACCGACAATTTTATCAGCATTATTGTTATGGACTATTTTAGTTCCGAGTGATGTAATGGGCGTATTTGAAACAATTGGTTTATCAAAAGTAGAAATTACATTTGTAATTGTCTTATTACTTTTATCATATACTGTCCTTTCTAAGAATACATTTACTTTTGACAATGCTGCATTTTTATTAATGGCAACAACGTATGTTGCGATGGGTTTCTTTTATTTAAATGAAACACGTATTGCAGGGATTCAGTACGTATTTTATGCGTTGTTTGTAATTTGGGCAACGGATTCCGGCGCTTATTTTATCGGAAAAGCTATCGGAAAACGAAAACTTTGGCCGGAAATTAGTCCAAATAAAACGATAGAAGGTTCTATCGGCGGTATTTTATGTGGAATTGTTGTTGCTCTTGTGTATAATGTATTTTTACCGGTTCATTCCAATATAGGTGTCCTTATTGCAGTTACAGTTGCAATATCGGTATTTGGCCAAATTGGAGACTTAGTAGAGTCAGCATTTAAACGTCATTATGGTGTGAAAGATTCGGGTACAATTTTGCCAGGACATGGTGGTATTCTTGATCGCACTGATAGCTGGCTATTTGTATTGCCGCTATTACATTTCTTACATTTCATTTAATGAATGAACGAGGAGTAGAAGCAATGAAAACCATTAGTTTATTAGGTGCAAGCGGATCAATTGGAACGCAAACATTAGATGTATTGCGCGCGCACCAAGACCAATTCCGTCTCGCTGCTTTTTCTGTCGGGAGAAATATTGAGTTTGCTCAGCAGATGATTCAAGAATTTTCTCCTGAGATTGTTTCTGTAAGGCAAAAAGAAGATGCTTGGAAATTACAGACGGTTTGTGGAAATACGAAAATTGTATATGGAGAGGAAGGACTGCTTGCAGTTGCACTTCATCCAGATGCAGAAATAGTTGTAAACGCTGTTGTTGGGAGTGTTGGATTATTACCGACATTGCGTGCAATTGAGGCAAAAAAAACGATTGCAATTGCAAATAAAGAAACATTAGTAACAGCAGGACATTTAGTTATGGAAGCTGCAAAGAAACATAACGTACCTTTGCTTCCTGTAGATAGTGAACACTCTGCTATTTTTCAATGTTTGAATGGGGAAAATGAGAAACGAATTTCTAGATTAATTTTAACGGCATCAGGTGGAAGTTTCCGAGATAAAACAAGGAATGAGCTTAAACATGTAACAGTGGAAGATGCACTTCGTCATCCAAACTGGTCTATGGGTTCGAAAATTACTATTGATTCTGCTACAATGATGAATAAGGGATTAGAGGTTATTGAAGCGCATTGGCTTTTTAATATCCCTTATGAGCAAATCGATGTTGTATTACATAAAGAAAGTATCATTCATTCTATGGTTGAGTTTGAAGATCGTAGTGTAATGGCACAGCTTGGTACACCAGATATGCGTGTTCCAATTCAATATGCACTTACTTACCCTGATCGTTTTTCGCTTCCAAATGCTAAACAGTTGAATTTATGGGAAATTGGAACATTACATTTTCAAACAATGGATATGGAACGTTTCCGCTGTCTTCAGTTTGCATATGAAGCTGGGAAAATGGGAGGAAGTATGCCAACTGTGATGAATGCAGCTAATGAAGCAGCTGTAGAAGCTTTTCTACAAAAGAAAATCAGTTTCTTAACAGTAGAAGAACTCATTGAAAAAGCAATGCACCATCACAATGTCATTGCGCGTCCAAGCTTAGAAGAAATTCAGGAAATTGATGCTGCCACAAGACGGTTTGTGATGGAACAAATTTAGCAAAGGTGGTAATGGGAATTGAATACAGCGATTGCCTTTATTTTAATTTTCGGTGCACTTGTATTTTTTCATGAACTTGGACATTTGTACTTTGCCAAACGTGCTGGCATTCTGTGTCGTGAATTTGCCATTGGTTTTGGTCCGAAATTGTACTCGTTTGAAAAAAATGAAACAGTGTATACAATTCGTTTGCTTCCGCTTGGCGGGTATGTACGAATGGCTGGCGAGGACCCAGAAACAGTTGAACTAAAACCTGGTACAAAAGTGGGTCTTGTTTTAAATGAAAAAGAAGAGGTTACGAAAATTGTTTTGGATAATCGTGAAAAATATCCAAATGTTCGTGTCATTGAAGTAGACCAAGCTGACTTGGAACATAAGCTGATTATATCTGGATATGAAGAATATGAAGAAGAATTACAAACATTTCGAGTACATGAGAAAGCTCATTGCGTTTCAGCAGGAGAGGAGACACAAATTGCTCCGTTTAACCGACAATTTGGTTCAAAGACATTGGGGCAACGAGCGCTTGCCATTTTTGCTGGCCCTGCAATGAACTTTGTTCTTGCTTTTGTAATTTTCATTGTGATCGGGCTTATTCAAGGTATTCCTGTCGATAAGTCAATGATTGGAAAAGTAATGCCAAATAGCGTTGCCGAGAAAGCAGGATTACATGAAGGTGATAAGATTACATCTATTAATCAGCAACCAACAAACAGTTGGAAAGATATCACAAATATTGTCCGTGAAAATCCTGGAAAAGAAATTACGATAGATATAACGCGTGATAGCAAAAAAATGGCAATTCAAGTTACTCCTGCTGCTGAAAAAGAGGGCGACGTTACAGTTGGTAAACTCGGTGTACAAGAGCCTGTTGAGAAATCAGTTTTAGGTTCTATCAAATTAGGGTTTGATGAAACGTGCAGATGGACAAAGCTCATATTTGTCTCGCTTATTCAGCTAGTTACAGGACATTTTTCTATTAACGATTTATCTGGTCCAGTAGGGATTTATAATTTAACAGACCAAGTTGTAGAATATGGTCCGATTCGTGTTCTTAGCTTAGCAGCTGTTTTAAGTATAAATCTTGGTTTATTTAACTTATTACCTGTTCCTGCACTTGACGGAGGGCGACTTTTCTTTTTCTTAATTGAAGCGCTCCGCGGGAAGCCGATTGACCGTCAAAAAGAAGGAATGGTTCACTTTATTGGTTTTGCTTTACTAATGTTACTTATGTTAGTTGTAACATGGAATGATATACGGAAGTTTTTCTTATAAAAGAGGTGCTATAGAATGAAACAAAGTATGGTATTTAGTCCTACACTGCGTGAAGTGCCAGCTGATGCAGAAATTAAAAGTCATCAGCTTCTATTGCGCGCAGGATTTATGCGTCAAAATGCTTCAGGCATATATAGTTTTTTACCGCTTGGTCTGAAAGTGTTGCATAAAGTGGAACGTATTGTTCGTGAAGAAATGGAGAAAGCTGGTGCTGTAGAATTGTTAATGCCAGCTCTTCAAGCAGCTGAATTATGGCAAGAATCTGGCCGCTGGTATTCATATGGTTCAGAATTAATGCGTATGAATGATCGTAATAACCGTGAGTTTGCTTTAGGTGCAACACATGAAGAGGTGATTACTGATCTTGTACGTGACGAAATTAAGTCATATAAGAAATTACCTTTGACACTTTATCAAATTCAAACAAAATTCCGTGATGAGCAAAGACCTCGTTTTGGTTTGTTACGTGGAAGAGAATTTTTAATGAAGGATGCATATTCTTTCCATGCAACGCAAGAGAGTTTAGATGAAGTATATAATCGTCTGTTCCAGGCGTACTCTAATATTTTCACACGTTGCGGTTTAAATTTCCGTGCTGTTATTGCTGACTCTGGAGCGATGGGCGGAAAAGATACACATGAATTTATGGTATTATCAGATGTAGGAGAAGATACAATTGCATACTCTGATACATCTGATTATGCTGCAAATATTGAGATGGCACCTGTTATTGCTTCTTATGAAAAGAGTGATGAAGTAGAAAAAGTGCTTGAAAAAGTAGCGACGCCAGATCAAAAAGCAATTGAAGAAGTATGTGCGTTCTTAAATATTGAAGCAACAAATTGTATTAAGTCTATGGTCTTTAAAGTAGACGAGAAGTTTATCGTTGTGCTTGTTCGCGGAGATCATGAAGTAAACGATGTTAAGTTGAAAAACTTATATGGTGCTTCTGTTGTCGAACTTGCATCGCATGAAGAAGTAAAAGAGTTGTTAAACTGTGAAGTAGGTTCTTTAGGTCCAATTGGTGTAACAGAAGTAGAAATCATTGCTGACCATGCGGTGGAGGCTATCGTAAATGGATGTTGCGGAGCAAATGAAGAAGGTTTCCATTATGTGAATGTAAATCCAGAACGTGACTTTAAAGTAAGCCAATATACAGATTTACGTTTTATCCAAGAAGGAGACCTTTCCCCAGACGGCGAGGGAACAATTCGTTTTGCTCGTGGTATTGAGGTGGGACATGTATTTAAACTTGGTACTCGCTATAGTGAATCAATGAATGCAACGTTCTTAGATGAAAATGGTAAAACGCAGCCGATTATTATGGGCTGCTACGGAATTGGTGTATCTCGTACAGTTGCGGCTATTGCTGAGCAATTTAATGATGAGAATGGTTTGGTTTGGCCAAAAGCAGTTGCACCATTCCATGTACACGTGATTCCAGTAAATATGAAATCTGATGCACAGCGTGAAGTAGGCGAAAATATCTACAGTTCATTACAAGAGCAAGGATATGAAGTGTTATTAGATGACCGTGCAGAGCGTGCCGGTGTAAAATTTGCTGATGCAGATTTATTTGGTCTTCCAGTCCGAGTAACAGTTGGTAAAAAAGCTGATGAAGGTATTGTTGAAGTAAAAGTACGTGCAACAAATGAATCTGCAGAAGTGAAAGTCGAAGAACTTCACACATACATTGCAAATATTTTAAAATAAGAAGAGGTACCTCGTGATGAGGTACCTTCTCTTTCTTTGTGGAACGTTTCAATTTATAATAGCAGATGGAAGGAGGTTGCTTATGTCATTAACAAACGAACAACAAGAGCGATTTCAAATTTTGCTCCAACAGTTACAAATGCCTGAAGACCTTATCAATCAATATTTACAAGGTGGTGGCATTCAAAGGTTAGTTGTTGATAAAGCAAATAAGAGTTGGCATTTTGATTTACAAGTACCACGTATTTTACCAACAGAATTATATGAATTGCTTGAAACACAGCTTAAGCAGTCATTTTCTCATATTGCAAAAACATCATTTTCATTAGAAACAGAGAATAAGCAATTTACGGAAGAAGAGGTCAAGGCGTATTGGCCGCTCTGTACAGATCGAATTACTTTCTCGCCTATGTTTGCATATTTAAAAAAGCAACTTCCGCATGTAAACGGAGTGAAGTTGTTACTTGATGTGAATAATGATTTAGAATCTACTGCACTAAAGAAAAATCTTGCGAAGCCAGTCGGAGACCAATATGAAGTTTTTGGATTTCCTCGTTTTCAGCTAGAAACAAATATAAAACAAAATGAAGAGGAAGTTCAAAAGTTTCGTGAACAAACACAGCAAGAGGATCGTCAGCGTGTTATACAAGCCATGGAAGAAATGGCCAAGAAACAAGCGGAAGAAAGTGATGTTGTACATGAAGGGCCGATTGTACTCGGTTATCTCATTAAGCCTGATGAGGAGATTACACCACTTCGTGAAATTCAAGATGAAGAAAGAAGAAAAACTGTTCAAGGTTATGTCTTCCATGTGGAAACAAAAGAACTTCGTAGTGGACGTACATTATTGACATTAAAAATAACAGATTACACCGATTCTATTATGATTAAAATGTTTTCACGCGATAAAGAAGATATTCCACTCTTACAATCCTTGAAAAAAGGAATGTGGGTAAAAGCGCGTGGATCGATTCAAAATGATACGTTCGTTCGAGACTTGGTCATGATTGCAAACGACATTAATGAAATAACAGGCCCGTCTCGGAAAGATAAAGCAAATGAAGGAGAAAAAAGGGTAGAACTTCATATGCATACACCGATGAGCCAAATGGACGCTGTAACTTCTGTATCTACACTTGTGAGTCAAGCAGCAAAATGGGGACATGAAGCGGTAGCTGTGACAGATCATGCTGTTGCACAAGCTTTTCCTGAAGCGTATTCTGCTGGAAAAAAAGCGGGGATTAAAGTGATTTTTGGTGTAGAAGCGAACCTTGTGAATGACGGTGTGCCAATTGCTTATAATGAGGAACATCGATTACTGGCAGACGAAACATATGTTGTATTTGACGTTGAGACAACAGGATTATCAGCTGTATATGATACAGTTATTGAGCTTGCTGCTGTGAAAGTAAAGGGCGGAGAGATTATTGATCGTTTTGAATCCTTTGCAAATCCACATCAACCGTTATCAGCAACAATCATTGAATTAACTGGTATTACAGATGATATGCTAACAGATGCACCAGAAGTAGAAGAAGTATTTAAAAAGTTTGAACAGTGGATGGGGAATCATACACTTGTCGCTCATAATGCAAGCTTTGATATGGGATTTTTAAATGTTGGATTTAAGAAAAGCGGGCTAGAAAAACCGAAAAATCCAGTTATTGATACGTTAGAATTGGCTCGTTTCTTATTTCCAGAGATGAAAAACCATCGTTTAAATACGTTATGTAAAAAGCTTGATATCGAATTAACACAACATCACCGTGCGATTTATGATACAGAAGCAACAGGCTATTTGCTTGTGAAAATGCTGAAAAATGTAATTGAAAAAGGCTATGAATATCACGATCAGTTAAATGACAGTATGGGACAAGGAGATGCGTATAAACGTGGACGTCCAAGTCATGTGACGCTTCTTGCAACGTCGGATGAAGGGCTGAAAAATTTATATAAACTTGTTTCTTACGCTCATCTTCAATACTTCTATCGTGTACCCCGTATTCCGCGTTCTTTATTAAAGAAATATCGCGAAGGTATATTAGTCGGTACAGCTTGCGATAAAGGTGAAGTATTTGAAGCGATGATGCAAAAGGCACCGGAAGAAGTAGAAGAAATTGCCCAGTTTTATGATTACATTGAGGTTATGCCTCCGGTAGTGTTACGACATTTGGTAGAGCTTGAGCTCGTTCGTGATGAAGGTCAATTAAAAACAATTATTTCTAACTTAGTAAAGTTAGGCGAAACGTTAGATAAGCCTGTTGTTGCAACAGGAAATGTTCATTATATAAATCCAGAAGATGCAATGTATCGGAAAATTTTAGTCAGTTCGCAAGGCGGAGCGAATCCATTAAATCGTCATTCATTGCCGCCTGTGTATTTCCGAACAACAGATGAAATGTTAGAATGCTTCTCCTTCTTAGGCGAAGAGAAAGCAAAAGAAATTGTTGTAACAAATACACAAAAAGTTGCATCGATGATTGGGGAAGTAAAGCCTGTAAAAGATGACCTTTACACGCCAAAAATCGAAGGTGCAGATGATGAAACGCGGGATATGAGTTACGAAATGGCTCGAAGTATTTACGGTGATGAACTTCCAGAAATTGTAGAGGCCCGCTTGGAAAAAGAATTGAAAAGTATTATTGGACATGGGTTTGCTGTTATTTATTTGATTTCGCATAAACTTGTAAAGAAATCACTTATTGATGGTTATCTTGTTGGTTCACGTGGTTCGGTTGGTTCCTCATTTGTTGCGACAATGATGGAAATTACAGAAGTAAACCCTTTGCCGCCGCATTATGTTTGTCCAAATTGTAAGCAATCGCAGTTCTTTAATGATGGTTCAGTCGGTTCTGGATTTGACTTACCTGATAAAGATTGTCCAAACTGCGGAACTGCATATAAAAAAGACGGTCATGATATTCCGTTCGAAACGTTCCTTGGCTTTAAAGGAGATAAGGTTCCGGATATCGATTTGAGTGCGACACGTTCTTAACTGAAAAGGTTAAGCACTAGCATCTGCTAGTAGAACTGCTATTCCAAAGTGTGGAATGATGGGGTAACGTCCTGAAACACACTCACTGAAGCTACGGCAAGCGATAGCGATATTGCAAACATCAACATCGTTTGAAGCCCGTTAAAGTAGGCTGAAGTTAACCCTAACGTAAAGACGAGGAAAGGGAGGTAGAAACCTTCTGTGAATGATAGGTCTGGTGTCTATAAAATTCCTATGGTTAGAATCAGTAGAATCACTGGGACGAACCCTCGACTGACTTTTCGAGAATATCACGTTACAGAAATGTAACGGGGTCCAAAGAGGACTTCCAAGTGTGGATGAGTAAACGTTTGGTTATGAAAATCCATACTGTGTTACAGGCACAGTCAAGCTTGGCGGAATTTAGGGGGAACCTAAGGGAATTATGTACAGATAGGAATAGTGGAACGTGTGAAGCTTTCGACATAAGAGAAGGTTGCACTTCGATGATGATGGTATGTGGAAAGGCAAATGCTATAACACATTTTACGAAAGTGGCAGTAGTGCCGTAGTACCGCTTAATGAAATGCTGAAGATGACTGAATAACCAATAAGTCGGAGGATAAAAACATTTCAGAGGGAAGGGCACAAGTCGTTAACGTCGAAACAAACTTCGACAGAGTTAACGATGGAACGCCGTGTGAGTGTGAAAGCCTCACGCACGGTGTGGAGTGGGGGAAAAGCTGGAGATAATATCAAATGCTTACCTATCACTATACTTCTCAGGAGAATACCAACCTCGTGCTCATAACTATACGAAAGTACTGTTCGGTGAAGATAATGTATATCGTGCTGGAACAATAGGGACCGTTGCCGAAAAGACCGCGTATGGTTATGTGAAAGGCTATGCTTCAGACCATAATTTAACGATACGAGGGGCAGAAGTAGATCGCCTTGTAGCAGGATGTACGGGTGTTAAGAGAACAACAGGGCAACATCCAGGTGGTATTATCGTAGTGCCGGATTACATGGATGTCTTTGATTTTACACCGATTCAATTTCCAGCAGATTCTTTAGAGGCGGAATGGAGAACGACACATTTTGATTTCCATTCTATTCATGATAACTTATTAAAACTTGATATACTCGGACACGATGATCCGACAGTGATTCGTATGCTTCAAGATTTAAGTGGAGTGGACCCAAAGACGATTCCAACTGATGACCCAGAAGTAATGAAAATTTTCTCGGGTACAGAATCACTTGGTGTAACGGAGGAACAAATTAATTGTAAAACTGGTACACTTGGTATCCCGGAATTTGGTACGAAATTCGTTCGCCAAATGTTAGAAGAAACGAAGCCGACGACATTCTCAGAGCTTGTCCAAATTTCTGGACTATCTCACGGTACAGATGTATGGCTTGGAAACGCAAATGAACTCATTTATGATGGTACATGTACATTGAGTGAAGTAATCGGTTGTCGTGATGACATTATGGTGTATTTAATTTACCAAGGTTTAGAACCATCTTTAGCGTTTAAAATTATGGAATCTGTGCGTAAAGGGAAAGGTGTACCTCCAGAGTGGGAAGAAGAAATGCGCAATAATAATGTGCCGGGATGGTATATTGATTCATGTAAAAAGATTAAGTACATGTTCCCTAAGGCCCATGCGGCAGCATATGTACTCATGGCTGTGCGCATTGCGTATTTTAAAGTGCATTTTGCACTCTTATTCTACGCAGCATACTTTACTGTTCGTGCCGATGATTTTGATCTAGATGCAATGGTAAAAGGTTCAGCATCTATCCGTGCTAAAATTGATGAAATTACGCAAAAAGGATTAGATGCATCTCCAAAAGAGAAAAGCTTACTAACAGTATTAGAGATGACACTTGAAATGTGTGAACGTGGTTATTCATTCCAAAAAGTTGATTTATATCGCTCTAGTGCAACAGACTTTATTATTGATGGGAATACATTAATTCCGCCGTTTAATGCAATACCTGGTCTTGGTACAAATGCTGCATTAAACATTATAGCAGCACGTGAAAATGGCGAGTTTTTATCGAAAGAGGATTTACAACAGCGCAGTAAGATTTCCAAAACAATTATTGAGTATTTAGATAGTCAAGGTTGTTTAGGAGAACTTCCAGATCAAAACCAGTTATCACTGTTCTAATAGGTAGGAAAAGTCTTTGCAAAACTATGGTCACTATGCTATACTAGATAGCGAGATAACCATGTCATGTATATTTTGTGAAAAAAAGAGTGGGGAAACCCACTCTTTCGTTTTACTATCTACGTTTCTGCGTCTAAAATTTTCGTAGACGCTTCTGTCGTATATACATATTTTGTTACAAGTTTTACTTCTTAAATTTGGTAATACTAAGACAGATATTCCCTGCTTATTAGCAGGGGCTTTTGTTAGCTAACGAGAAAGAATATACAAACTGCATTGGTTAAAAGTACGCAGGATGAAATCTTTCAACTGTTACATGGCGGCAGAAAGGAGGCTGTTTATGGATAAGAAAGTTACAGAAGTTGTTGAAGCACTTGCGCAGCCAATTGTCGAAGAGCTTGGTCTTGAGCTTGTAGATGTAGAGTATGTGAAAGAAGGAAAAGATTGGTTTTTACGCGTATCCATTGACTCTGATACAGGAGTAGATATTGAGGAATGTGGTGCGGTAAGTGAGCGATTAAGTGAAGCTTTAGATAAAGAGGATCCAATTCCTCATCTTTACTTTTTAGATGTATCCTCTCCAGGAGCGGAGCGTCCATTAAAGAAAGAAAAAGATTTCCAGCAAGCAGTAGACAAACAAGTTGCAATTAAAACATACGAGCCAATCGATGGTGAGAAAATGTTTGAAGGAAAGTTGCTTGCATATGATGGAACAATGATTACATTACTATTAACAATTAAAACACGTAAAAAAGAAATCCAAATTCCGATGGATAAAGTTGCCAATGCGCGACTTGCAGTTACGTTTTAGTAAGAAGGGGGATCTTCATGAGCACTGAGTTGTTAGATGCTTTGCTCGTATTAGAACAAGAAAAAGGTATTAGCAAAGATATTATTATTGATGCTATTGAAGCAGCTTTAATTTCTGCTTATAAACGAAATTTCAATCAAGCGCAAAATGTTCGCGTTAGCTTCAATCCTGAAGTTGGAACTATTCAAGTATTAGCGCGTAAAGATGTAGTGGGAAATGTATTTGACCCACGTCTTGAAATTTCTGTTGAAAAAGCAAGACAAGTTAACCCAAACTATCAAGAGGGCGACGTATTAGAGATTGAAGTAACGCCAAAAGATTTCGGGCGTATTGCAGCACAAACAGCAAAACAAGTTGTGACGCAGCGTGTACGTGAAGCAGAACGTGGCGTGATTTATTCTGAGTTTAGCGACCGTGAAGAAGACATTATGGTTGGTATTGTACAACGTCAAGATGCTCGCTTTATTTATGTAAGCTTAGGGAAAGTAGAAGCACTTTTACCAGTAAGCGAGCAAATGCCAAACGAACAGTACAAACCGCATGATCGCATCCGTGTTTTCATTACAAAAGTAGAGAAAACAACAAAGGGACCGCAAATTTATGTATCACGTACGCATCCAGGCCTTTTAAAGCGTTTATTTGAAATTGAAGTGCCAGAAATTTATGATGGAACTGTAGAAATTCGTTCTGTGGCACGTGAAGCAGGAGATCGTTCAAAAATCTCTGTGTACTCTGAAAATGTAGATGTAGATCCAGTAGGTTCTTGTGTAGGACCGAAAGGACAACGTGTACAACGCATTGTAGATGAGCTAAAAGGTGAAAAAATTGATATTGTTCGCTGGTCAAATGATCCAGTGGAATATGTAGCAAATGCACTAAGTCCATCACAAGTTGTAAAAGTGCTTGTAAACGAAGAAGAAAAAGCAACTACTGTAATTGTTCCAGATCATCAACTTTCCTTAGCAATTGGTAAGCGTGGACAAAATGCGCGACTTGCAGCAAAATTAACGAATTGGAAAATTGATATTAAAAGCGAGTCTGATGCGAAACAACTAGGACTTTTAACAGAAGAAGATATGATAATCGCATTCGATTCTGCTGAAGATGAAATCGAATAGAGGTGATGAACGTGAGCAATCGAAAAGTTCCGTTACGAAAATGTGTGGTAACACAAGAGATGAAATCAAAACGCGAGCTCATTCGCATTGTTCGTTCCAAAGAGGGAGTCGTGTCGATTGATTTAACAGGCAAACAATCAGGACGCGGTGCATACTTGTCAAAAGATAAAGAATGCATTTCTCAGGCGAAAAAGAAAAATGTTTTGGAACATCACCTAAAAGCGAAAATTGATGACTCTCTTTATGAAGAGCTAATCGAGCTTGTTGAGAAGGAGTCGAAGTAAGTGTCCAATTGGAAATCGTTTTTAGGGCTGGCTAATCGGGCCCGAAAGATTATATCGGGTGAAGAGCTTGTTTTAAAAGAAGTTCGAAGTGGTAAAGCAAAGCTCGTATTGCTTTCTGAAGATGCGTCAGCAAATACAACAAAGCGTATTACGGACAAAACAACGTTCTACAACGTACCAATGAGAAAGGTCGAAAATCGACAAGAATTAGGGCATGCGATTGGGAGAGAAGAACGAGTCGTTGTAGCGGTGTTAGATGACGGCTTTGCTAAGAAGCTGCTTAGCATGCTCGATATAACTTACCGGGGGTGAAGGTATGAGTAAAATTCGAGTACACGAATATGCAAAAAAACACAATATCTCAAGTAAGGATATTATTAAAAAACTAAAAGAAATGAATATCGAGGTTTCGAATCATATGACGATGTTAGACGATGAAGTAGTAAACAAGTTAGATAATCAATATAATGATGGAGCAGAAAAACCTTCTGTTGCAGATGAGTTTGAAGTAGAGGAAAAAGTTGTTCGCAGCAAAAAGAACAGCAATAAGAATAAGAAAAAAGGCAAAGGGAATCAAGACAAACGTCAAGAAAACTTTGCTGGAAGACAACAAACGCAAGTGGTAGAAACACCAGACAAAATCACTTTCTCTGGTACGCTTTCAGTAAGCGAACTTGCGAAAAAATTAAGCAAAGAGCCATCTGAAATTATTAAAAAGCTCTTTATGCTTGGAATCATGGCAACAATTAACCAAGATTTAGATAAAGATACAATTGAGCTAATTGCTAGTGATTATGGTATTGAAGTAGAAGAAGAAGTAATTGTTAGTGAAACAGAATTCGAGACGTTTATGGACGAGCAAGACGATGAAGAGAATTTAAAAGAACGTCCGGCTGTCGTTACAATTATGGGACACGTTGACCATGGTAAAACAACATTACTTGACTCTATTCGTAATTCAAAAGTAACTGCTGGTGAAGCGGGCGGAATTACGCAGCATATTGGTGCATACCAAGTTGAAGTAAATGACAAAAAAATTACGTTCTTAGATACACCAGGTCACGCAGCATTTACAACAATGCGTGCACGCGGTGCGCAAGTTACAGATATTACAATTCTAGTTGTAGCAGCTGATGACGGTGTTATGCCACAAACAGTTGAAGCGATTAACCACGCGAAAGCAGCTGGAGTACCAATTATTGTTGCTGTGAATAAAATGGATAAACCATCAGCAAATCCGGATCGTGTAATGCAAGAGTTAACTGAATATGAGTTAGTTCCAGAAGCCTGGGGCGGCGATACAATCTTCGTACCAATCTCTGCCATTAAAGATGAAGGAATTGACAACTTGCTAGAAATGATTCTTCTTGTAAGTGAAGTAGAAGAATATAAGGCAAATCCAAATCGCTATGCAACTGGTACAGTAATCGAAGCACAGCTTGATAAAGGTAAAGGAACAATCGCGACATTACTTGTTCAAAACGGTACACTTCGAGTAGGAGACCCAATCGTTGTTGGTACATCATTCGGCCGTGTTCGTGCGATGGTAAATGATATTGGGCGTCGTGTGAAAGTTGCTGGTCCGTCTACTCCTGTTGAAATTACAGGCTTAAACGAAGTGCCACAAGCAGGCGATCGCTTTATGGCATTTGCCGATGAGAAGAAAGCACGTCAAATCGGTGAATCACGTGCACAACAAGCATTGCTTGCACAGCGTGGTGAAAAATCTAAATTAAGCCTTGAAGATTTATTCCAACAAATTAAAGAAGGCGATGTAAAAGAAATTAACTTGATTGTGAAAGCAGACGTACAAGGTTCTGTGGAAGCAATGGCAGCATCACTTCGTAAAATTGATGTTGAAGGCGTAAAAGTAAAAATTATCCACACTGGCGTAGGTGCAATTACAGAATCTGATATTATTTTAGCTTCTGCATCTAATGCAATTGTAATTGGATTTAACGTACGTCCTGATGTCAACGCGAAGCGTACAGCTGAATTAGAAAACGTTGATATTCGTTTGCACCGCATTATTTATAAAGTAATCGAAGAGATCGAAGCAGCAATGCAAGGTATGCTAGATCCTGAATTCGTAGAAAAAGTAATTGGTCAAGCAGAAGTTCGTCAAACGTTCAAAGTAACGAAAGTTGGAACAATTGCAGGATGTTACGTAACAGACGGTAAAATTACACGTGATAGCGGCGTGCGTATCATTCGTGACGGCGTAGTTATTTATGAAGGCCAACTTGATACGTTAAAACGTTTCAAAGACGATGTAAAAGAAGTTGCACAAAACTATGAGTGTGGTATTACAATTGAGAAGTATAATGATCTTAAAGAAGGAGACATTATTGAAGCGTACATTATGGAAGAAGTGAAGCGATGATTATCGCTTCACTCTCATTCGAATGTATAATCTATGATGTGCATTCCTTAAAAGAGAAACGAGCAATTTTACAGCGTGTTTTAACTCGTGTAAAACAGCGTTACAATGTATCTGTTTCAGAAGTTGGGCATCAAGATGTATGGCAACGTACAGAAATTGCGATTGTTTCCGTATCCTCAAATCGTGTTGTGTGCGAAAAAGAAATGGATCGTGTACTTGCCTACATTGATTCATTTCCTGAAATTGAACGTACAATAACACAATTGGAATGGTATTGAATGAGGTGAAATGGTTATGAAATTACGTGCAAACCGTGTGGGCGAACAAATGAAAAAAGAATTAGGCGACATTATTAGTCGTAAAATTAAAGACCCGCGTGTTGGATTTGTGACAGTAACAGATGTACAAGTGAGTGGAGATTTACAAATTGCTAAAGTATACATTTCTGTTTTAGGAGACGAAGAACAGAAAGAAAATACATTAAAAGGTTTAGCGAAGGCAAAAGGCTTTATTCGTTCCGAAATTGGACAGCGTATTCGTCTTCGAAAAACACCTGAAATCTCCTTTGAATTTGATGAATCGATTGGATACGGTCATCGAATTGATACACTTTTACATGAAATTAATAAAGACGGTAAACGTGAAGAATAATGGATAGACATTTGTCTATCCATTTTTTCAATCTGAAGTAAGTTTGACATACAAAAAGTATAACGATGAGGTGAATATATGGAAGGTGTAGTGCTATTACATAAACCAAAAGGGATGACATCACATGATTGTGTATTTAAATTAAGAAAAATATTAAGAGAGAAACGTATAGGGCACACCGGGACTTTAGATCCAGATGTGACAGGTGTATTACCAATTTGTGTAGGACGTGCTACGAAAATTGCACAATTTTTAACGAGTGAAACAAAAACGTACGAAGGTGAAGTTACGCTAGGATTTTCAACCACTACAGAAGATGCTTCAGGTGAAGTTGTTGAAAAACAAGATGTCAATCGTGTTATTACACGTCAAGAAGTAGAATCAGTATTAGCTGCCTTAACAGGAACAATCGAACAAGTACCACCAATGTACTCGGCTGTAAAAGTGAATGGAAAGAAACTATATGAATATGCAAGGGCGGGAATAGAAGTAGAGCGTCCAGTTCGTACAATTACGATTCATGAGTTCACTTTACTTGATAACCGTGAATTATTTGAAGGAGAGACAATTTCCTTCCGTTTTCGTGTGACTTGTAGTAAAGGAACATATGTAAGAACATTAGCTGTTATGATTGGGGAAAAGCTGGGATTTCCAGCGCATATGTCCGATCTTGTGAGAACAGCATCAGGAGAGTTTAAATTAGAAGATTGCATATCATTTGAAGAAATTGAGCAAAACGTGCACAATGGAACGGTAGATTCTATTTTTATTTCGATTGATGAATCGTTACATAAGTTTCCAAAAATGGTTGTAAGTAGGGAACAAGCAGAGGAAGTGAAGAATGGTATGTTTTTACCGAATAAAGAACAAGTGACAGCGCCATTCATTACAATTTTTGATGAAAATGAACGCTGCTTAGCGATTTATGAACATCATCCAAAGCATCCAGGTATGTTGAAACCGATGAAAGTACTTGTGAATAATCAAGAACTACAGCTATAATGAATAATTGGAAGGATTATTACAGAAAAAGGTGAATTCAAGCGTGAAACTCATTCATTTAACTCATCCACACGAACAAAATAAAATAGAATTACCACCTACTGTAATGGCATTAGGATTTTTTGATGGCATTCATTTAGGGCATCAACGTGTGATTCGAACAGCAAAAAAAGTAGCAGATGAAAGAGGATATAAAAGTGCTGTCATAACGTTTCATCCACACCCATCTGTTGTGTTAGGGAAAAAAGAAGCGCATGTGGAGTATATTACACCGTTATCTATTAAAGAAAAAGTAATTGCAGATTTAGGGATTGATATGTTATATGTGGTGAAATTCGATGAATCATTTGCTGGATTACTGCCACAACAGTTTGTAGATGAATATATTATTGGGCTAAATGTAAAGCATGTAGTAGCAGGTTTTGACTATTCATATGGACGTTTAGGAAAAGGGACGATGGAGACTTTACCATTTCATGCAAGAGGAGAGTTTACCCAGACCGTGATCGAAAAAGTTGAATTTCAAGAAGAAAAAGTAAGTTCCACGGCATTACGAAAACTGATTCGAAATGGGGAAATGGAACAAATTCCATCTATTTTAGGTAGAGCTTATACAGTAGAAGGAACGGTTGTGCACGGAGATAAACGTGGACGCAAAATTGGTTTTCCAACAGCTAATGTAGCTTTGAGCGATGAATACCTTCTACCACCTGTTGGTGTATATGCGGCAAGATTAAAAGTTCATGATGAGTGGCATGATGGCGTATGTAACATTGGCTATAAACCAACATTTAAAGAAGATGAACGTAAATTGTCTATTGAAGTGCATCTATTCCATTTCAATGAGGATATATATAATCAGGTTGTTACTATTGAATGGCATATGCGTATTCGAGAAGAGAAAAAATTTAATGGTATTGATGAGTTAGTTACCCAAATTGCAAAAGATAAAAGAACGGCACAAGAATATTTTAGTACGGGAAAGAATATACTTGCTTTTTCTAATGAAAAGTAGTATTCTATCTTATGTACTTTACAATAACCATTGCTTGGCATTACGACTCACCGACGTTTGCTAGGTAATTGGGGATTTATTACTTAGGAGGTGAAATAGGATGGCTTTAACACAAGAGCGTAAAAATGAAATCATTGCACAATTTAGAACTCATGAGACTGATACTGGTTCTCCAGAAGTTCAAGTTGCTGTCCTAACGGAGCAAATTAACACTCTAAATGAGCACTTACGTACTCACAAGAAAGATCATCATTCACGTCGCGGTCTTTTAAAGATGGTTGGTAAACGTCGTAACTTACTTACTTACCTTCGTAACACAGACATCACTCGCTACCGTGAACTAATCACAAAGCTTGGATTACGTCGATAGTCAAAAAAGCGGGAATATTCCCGCTTTTTTGTTAGGTAAAAATATATCTTCTACTCTTGATAGCTTACTGTATTTTCGGTAATACTAGAGGAAGAATATTGTGATATATTATCCATTTACATAGAAGAATTGAATATTTTAAATTGAGAGGGGTACTTAAATGAGTCAGGAAAAGCAAGTCTTCTCGATAGATTTGGCTGGTCGTCAGCTAACGATTGAAACAGGTCAGCTTGCAAAACAAGCAAACGGAGCAGTATTAGTAAGGTATGGCGACACAGCAGTTCTATCTACAGCAACTGCATCAAAAGAGGCAAAAAATGTAGATTTCTTCCCACTAACAGTAAACTATGAAGAACGTTTATATGCAGTAGGGAAAATTCCAGGCGGCTTTATTAAACGTGAAGGTCGTCCAAGTGAGAAAGCGATTTTAGCGAGCCGTTTAATCGATCGTCCAATTCGTCCTCTTTTTGCTGATGGTTTCCGTAATGAAGTACAAGTTGTCAGCATTGTAATGAGTGTAGATCAAGATTGTTCTTCAGAAATGGCAGCTATGCTTGGTTCTTCATTAGCATTATCGATTTCAGATATTCCATTTGAAGGCCCGATTGCTGGTGCGACAGTTGGTCGTATTGACGGTGAATTTATTATGAATCCAACAGTTGAACAACAAGAGAAGAGTGATATTCACCTTGTTGTTGCTGGAACAAAAGATGCGATTAACATGGTAGAAGCTGGTGCAGATCAAGTGCCTGAAGAAACGATGTTAGAAGCAATTATGTTTGGTCATGAAGAAATTAAACGTTTGATTGCATTCCAAGAAGAAATTGTACAAGCAGTTGGAAAAGAAAAAACGGAAGTTCAGTTATATGAAGTGAACGCTGAGCTTGATCAAGCTGTACGTGAAATGGCAGAGCAAGATATGCATTCAGCAATTCAAGTGCACGAAAAACATGCGCGTGAAGATGCAATTAATGCAGTGAAAAAGCGTGTTATCCAGCATTATGAGGCGCAAGAAGCTGATGCTGAAACATTAGGACAAGTAAATGAGATTTTATATAAAATTGTAAAAGAAGAAGTACGTCGTCTTATTACAGTTGAAAAAATCCGCCCAGATGGTCGTAAAGGTGATGAAATTCGTCCTCTAGCATCAGAAGTAGGGATTTTATCTCGTACGCATGGTTCTGGTTTGTTTACACGTGGACAAACACAGGCATTAAGTATTTGTACATTAGGAGCATTAGGCGATGTGCAAATTTTAGATGGTCTTGGTGTAGAAGAGTCTAAACGCTTCATGCATCATTATAATTTCCCATCCTTTAGTGTTGGTGAAACAAGACCAATGCGTGGACCAGGTCGTCGTGAAATTGGGCACGGTGCGTTAGGTGAACGTGCTCTTGAACCTGTTATTCCATCTGAAAAAGATTTCCCATATACAGTTCGTCTTGTATCAGAAGTATTAGAATCAAATGGTTCTACTTCTCAAGCAAGTATTTGCGGTAGCACTTTAGCGATGATGGATGCAGGTGTTCCGCTTAAAGCTCCAGTTGCTGGTATTGCAATGGGACTTGTGAAGTCTGGTGAGCACTACACAATTTTAACGGATATCCAAGGTATGGAAGATCACTTAGGTGATATGGACTTTAAAGTAGCTGGTACAGCTCAAGGTGTAACGGCACTTCAAATGGATATTAAAATTGAAGGGTTATCACGTGAAATTTTAGAAGAAGCATTGCAACAAGCAAAAGTTGGACGTATGCACATTTTAGATCATATGTTATCTGTTATTGCTGAGCCACGTACGGAGTTATCTCAATATGCTCCTAAGATTGTGACAATGACAATTAATCCGGACAAAATCCGTGATGTTATTGGGCCAAGTGGAAAGCAAATTAACAAGATTATTGAAGAAACAGGCGTGAAAATTGATATTGAACAAGATGGTACAGTCTTTATTTCATCTATTGATCAAGAGATGAACGAAAAAGCGAAGAAAATTATCGAAGATATCGTTCGTGAAGTGCAAGTAGGTGAAATTTATTTAGGGAAAGTAAAACGAATTGAAAAATTTGGTGCTTTCGTTGAATTATTCAGTGGTAAAGACGGTCTTGTTCATATTTCTGAATTAGCACTTGAACGTGTAGGGAAAGTAGAAGATGTTGTGAAAATCGGTGATGAGATTTCAGTAAAAGTTATCGAAATCGATAAACAAGGTCGTGTAAACTTATCTCGAAAAGTATTGCTTAAAGAAGAGCAGGAAAAAGAAGCTGCAAAGCAAGAGCAAGAAAAAGAAGCTGCAAAGCAAGAACAAGAATAAGCAAAAGAAAAGCTAAGGGATTCCCTTAGCTTTTTTATTATGTAAAAAACCTTGGGATATATCTCAAGGTTTTTTGTATATAACAGAGTATAGTTTTAATGAGAACGTTTAAATTAACAATGATAAGAAAAGAAACTTTTGATTACTTTGTTTTAATGAAGAGTACATCAAAAGAATAGAAGGGAAATCGGACTAACTATTAGTCGGTGGATGGAAGACCCCTGACTGATGGAAGTTTCACTTTACTGGAGGGTGCTTTATGAAAATTCGCATCATTTTACTTATAGTTATATTATGGTTCGCCCCTATGCATATTTCGTATATATCATATGCAAAAGACCGTTTGTATGAAGAGATTGAAGAAAGAGCAAAAGTGTATGCGATTCCGCCGCAAAATGCATGTATTGATAGAGTGTGGAAAGCGACGCCAGGATACAATGGGAAGGAAGTAGATGTAAGGGCTTCCTATGGTAACATGAAGAGGTATGGCAGTTTTGATGAGAAGCAATTGGTATACCGAGAAGTATCGCCAAAAGTACATTTAACAGACTTACCACCTACACCGATTTATAGAGGGAATCCAAGTAAAAAAATGGTTGCTCTTACCATTAATGTTGCTTGGGGGAATGAATATCTTTCGCGGATGTTAGAAATACTGCAAAAGCATAATGTTAAAGCAACTTTTTTTCTAGAGGGAAGATGGGTAAAAGAGAATTTACGTTTTGCAAAAATGATTGCAGATGCTGACCAGGAAGTGGGAAATCATTCATATACGCATCCTGACATGAGAACCTTGTCAGTTCATGCAATTCATGAACAATTACAAAAAACGAATCAAGTCATTGAAGCGGCTACAAATCAAAAAGTGCGTTGGTTTGCACCTCCAAGTGGTAGTTTTCGTGACGATGTTGTTCATACTGCTGCAAAAATGCACATGGGGACAATTATGTGGACAGTGGATACAATTGATTGGAAGCATCCAGAACCGCACGTATTGCTACAGAGAGTGTTAAGTAAAGTACATCCCGGTGCCATTATTTTAATGCATCCAACTTCTTCTTCAGCGGAATCGCTTGATACATTGATTTCAAAGTTAAAAGAGAAAGGGTATACCGTAGGAAACGTATCTGCTTTAGTAGACGAAAAGCGTATTGATTAAACACATTTGCATGACATTCGCCCTTAAACTTGTTATGATTATATAATAGAATCTTTTTACAGAGAATTTGTCAATAGGAGGAAGGCTTTTGATCAAAAAATATACATGTAAAAATGGAGTAAGAATCGTAATGGAGCATATTCCAACAGTACGTTCTGTTGCAATTGGAGTATGGATTCATGCGGGATCACGAAATGAAAATGAAACGAATAATGGGGTTTCGCATTTTTTAGAACACATGTTTTTTAAGGGGACGAAAACACGTAGTGCTAGAGAAATTGCAGAGTCCTTCGATAGCATTGGCGGGCAAGTTAATGCGTTTACATCAAAGGAATATACATGTTATTATGCAAAAGTGTTAGATGAACATGCAAAATACGCACTTGATATTTTGACGGACATGTTCTTTAATTCAACGTTTGTTGAAGAAGAATTGAAAAAAGAAAAAAATGTTGTGTTTGAAGAAATTAAAATGTATGAAGATACGCCAGATGATATTGTCCATGATATGTTAACGAAAGCGACGTATGAGACGCACCCGCTGGCATATCCTATTTTAGGAACAGAGCAAACGCTTGAAACGTTTACAGGCGATATGCTTCGTGAGTATATGAAAGATCATTATACACCAGAAAATGTTGTTGTTTCTATTGCTGGTAACATTGATGAATCCTTTGTTCAAATCGTCGAACAATATTTTGGAAATTATGAAGGAACGACAAATCGCGAACAAGTACATAACCCTAGTTTTCATCCAAATAAAGTAGCACGTAAAAAAGAAACAGAGCAAGCCCATTTATGTTTAGGATTTAAAGGATTACAGATGGGCGATGAAAGTATCTATAATCTAATTGTATTGAATAATATTCTAGGCGGTAGTATGAGTAGTCGTTTGTTCCAAGAAGTGCGTGAGCAGCGCGGGTTAGCGTATTCTGTATTTTCTTATCATTCTTCTTATGAAGATACAGGTATGTTAACAATTTACGGGGGAACGGGCAGTCAGCAACTCGATATGTTGTACGAAACAATTCAACAAACACTTGATACATTAAAAGATACAGGTATCACAGAAAAAGAATTACTTAACAGTAAAGAGCAACTAAAAGGCAATCTGATGTTAAGTTTAGAAAGTACAAATAGTCGGATGAGCCGTAATGGTAAAAATGAATTACTTCTAAAAAAACACCGTTCTTTAGATGAAATTATTGAAAGTGTAAACAGTGTTACAAAAACAGATGTAGATACATTAATTCGTGACATGTTCACAGATGAGTTTTCTGCAGCACTGATTAGTCCAAATGGAGAACTTCCAAAAGGGATAAGTCAAAAATAAACAAGTAAAAAACACCGTTTCTTATTAAGGAGAAACGGTGTTTTAATTTGTCCCGCTACTTTAGGGTAGTAAGACTCCCACCTCAAGATTCTGAGCAAGCCGCCTCCGCTTTTCTAAAGAAGATAGGTGGGAGATAACTGCTGGTATGCGCCCGATTGGGCAGGATTTCCATCGGTGGGGGATGAAGAAAAACCCCCACTGATGGAAGTTTCACTTTATATTTGTATATCTATTCATTTAATTGTTTCAGCATAAAAGTTGCTGCTATGCAGAATACAATATGATCTGCGCTCGCTTTCTCTTTTTGTTGTAAACCTTGCATGTGGTAGGATGACCGTTTCTATGCACGGCCAGATGCTCTCTTAAAAAGAAAAGAGGTTCTTATATCATTTTTTTACTTATATATGGGTATTTTTTTTGAAGTTTAGAATAGGTACTTAATATAAAGAAATCTTTTAATTAGAGTGTTATGTAAGGAGAGGATGGAATGCGATTAAGTGAGCTAAGTGGGAAAGAAATTGTTGATTTACAGCGTGCGGAAAGAATGGGAGTACTAGGGCATGCTGACCTAGAGATTGATGAAAAAGATGGGAAGATTCAAGCACTCATTATTCCAGTTGGAAAATGGGGAGGGTTTAAACGAGGACAACAAGAAGTGCGTGTGGAGTGGAGTAGAATTAAAAAAGTGGGGCAAGATATGATTATTTTTGACCTTGCTAATTATTCAGATTCTAATTAAAAGATGACCCTTACGGTCATCTTTTTTATTGTGGGAATCCATAGATGTAAATCACCCTTACTTTGTTGTTTTCAATCACCTTATACTCGTACATTACATATGATGTGGAGGAAAACGAAAAAGTAGGCACTTTTCTTATAATGAGAGAAAAAGAAGGTGAAGAAAAGAATGTTGACTGATATTCATATTGCTGTCATAGGAGGAGATGCAAGACAGCTTGAAGTCATTCGTAAGCTAGTTGAGCTTGATGCAAGACTCTCATTAGTAGGCTTTGACCAACTTGATCATGGATTTACAGGATCAGCAAAAGAGAGTATGCAAAATCTCGATTTTACTTCTTTAGACGCCATCATTTTGCCGGTAGCTGGAGCAGATGCAAACGGACAGATTGATACAATTTTTTCTAATGCAAAAATTAGGATTACAAAAGAACAAATCGAAAACACGCCAGCACATTTTACGATATATTCAGGTATTAGTAACACTTACTTAGATACAATTGCTTCTTCAACGAATCGAAAACTTGTCAAATTGTTTGATCGTGATGATGTAGCGATTTATAATTCAATTCCAACTGTTGAAGGGACCATTATGATGGTTATTCAACATACCGATTATACAATTCATGGATCTACAGTAATGGTATTAGGTTTTGGGCGAACTGGAATGAGTGTAGCAAGAGCGTTTCAGTCACTAGGAGCGAAAGT
Source organism: Bacillus sp. NPDC077411 (assembly GCF_044543425.1). Classification (NCBI taxonomy): domain Bacteria; kingdom Bacillati; phylum Bacillota; class Bacilli; order Caryophanales; family Bacillaceae; genus Bacillus; species Bacillus sp. NPDC077411. The sequence continues at coordinate 391,162 of NZ_JBITWA010000002.1, forward strand.
GAAAGTAGGTGCTCGTCGTTCTGAGCATATCGCTCGTATTACAGAGATGACATTTACACCATTTCAAATGCGAGATATAGAGCAAGAAGTACAAGATGTTGACATTGTCATTAATACAATTCCGCACCTTATTGTAACGGCAAGTGCAATTTCAAAAATGCCTGCCCATACATTAATTATTGATTTAGCCTCTAAACCGGGAGGGACAGACTTCCGTTATGCAGAAAAGCGAGGGATTAAAGCTTTGTTAGCTCCTGGACTTCCAGGAATTGTTGCACCAAAAACAGCCGGACAGATTCTCGCAAATGTCCTTTCTAATTTATTAATGGCAGATGTAGATGCAAGAAAGGAGAATAAAAAATGAGTGTAAAAGGTAAACGAATTGGCTTTGGACTAACAGGCTCACATTGTACGTATGCAGAAGTCATGCCTCACTTAGAAAAACTTGTTGCAGATGGAGCGGAAGTACTACCTGTCGTATCGTATACATTACAAACGACAAACACAAGATTTGGTGAAGGTGCAGAGTGGGTTGAGAAAATAGAAGCCATTACAGGTCATAAAGTAATTGATTCTATTGTAAAGGCAGAACCGCTTGGTCCGAAAATTCCATTAGATTGCATGGTTATAGCGCCATTAACAGGAAATACGATGAGTAAATTCGCGAATGCAATGACAGATTCACCTGTATTAATGGCTGCCAAAGCTACACTAAGAAATGGTAAACCTGTTGTATTAGCAGTTTCAACGAATGACGCTCTTGGGTTAAATGGTGTGAATTTGATGCGCCTTATGGCAACAAAGAATATTTATTTTGTGCCGTTTGGGCAAGATTCACCGTATAATAAACCGAACTCTATGGTGGCGCGTATGGAATTACTGCAAGATACAATTGTAGAATCGATGGAAGGAAAACAACTGCAACCTGTAGTTGTAGAAAAATTCAAGTATATGAATTAATAAGCGAAAAACAGACAATTTTTTTCATGAAACCATCATTCTTATCGCAGAATATGATAAAATTAATTCTATTAAGAATGAGAAGGAGTATTTGTTACTCCTTTTTATTCTAAGTATAGAAGGATTGGTACCTAGAAAGGGGCATAGTGATGGAAAAGAAAAAATCTTTTCATGTCGCTGTAGTTGGAGCAACCGGCGCAGTTGGTGAACAAATGTTAAATACTTTAGAGAAACGTAATTTTCCAATTGGGAAGCTAACGTTACTTTCATCTAAACGTTCTGCAGGTAAAACGCTTTTATTTAAAGGAGAAGAAGTAACAGTACAAGAGGCTACTCCTGAAAGTTTTGAAGGAGTGGATATTGCACTCTTCAGTGCAGGTGGGTCTGTATCAAAACAATTAGCACCAGAAGCTGCAAAGCGCGGTGCAATCGTTGTCGATAATACTAGTGCGTTCCGCATGACAGAAAATGTCCCGCTTGTTGTACCAGAAGTAAACGAAAAAGATTTATTAGAACATAATGGAATTATTGCAAATCCAAACTGTTCTACAATTCAAATGGTAGTTGCTCTTGAACCAGTTCGTCAACACTTTGGTTTAAAACGAGTAATCGTTTCCACATATCAAGCTGTATCAGGAGCAGGAGCCGCTGCAATTGAAGAGCTTCACGAACAATCACAAGCCATTTTAAACGGTGAAGAAGTAAAAGCGAATGTTTTACCAGTAAAAGGTGATGAAAAACATTATCAAATTGCCTTCAATGCGATTCCGCAAATTGATAAGTTTGAAGATAATGGCTTTACATTTGAAGAAATGAAAATGATTAATGAAACAAAGAAAATTATGCATATGCCAGATCTTGAAGTAGCTGCTACATGCGTACGTTTGCCAGTTGTATCTGGTCACTCTGAATCTGTTTACATTGAAGTGGAAAAAGAAGGTGTAACAGTAGAAGATGTGCGTAATCTGTTAGCGAATGCAGAAGGAATTGTACTGCAAGACAACCCAGCAGAACAAGTATACCCAATGCCAGCAACTGCAGTTGGTAAAAACGAAGTATTTGTTGGTCGTATTCGTAAAGATTTAAACAATGATAAAGGATTCCATCTTTGGGTCGTATCGGATAACTTATTAAAAGGTGCTGCATGGAACTCTGTTCAAATTGCAGAACGATTAGTGAAATTACAATTAGTGTAAACGGCTAAAAGAAGGTGCGAAAATGAAAATTATTGTCCAAAAATTTGGTGGTACATCTGTACGTGATGAAAATGGTCGAGAACATGCTCTTCATCACATCAAAAAATCATTAAAAGAAGGCTATAAAATTGTAGTTGTTGTATCTGCAATGGGACGCAAAGGTGAGCCTTATGCGACGGATACATTATTAAGCCTTGTAAATGAAAAACAGTCGTTCATTTCAAAACGTGAACAAGATTTATTGTTGTCTTGTGGTGAGTTAATTTCAGCAATTGTGTTTTCAAATATGTTAAATGAAAATGAAATTAAAGCAGCAGCATTCAATGGTGCACAAGCTGGTTTTATCACAAATGATGATTTTACAAACGCTAAGATTATTGAAATGAATTGTGAACGTATATTAAAAGAGTTAGAAGAAGTAGATGTAATCGTTGTAACAGGTTTCCAAGGCCAAACGACAGAAGGCGATACGACAACACTGGGACGCGGGGGTAGTGATACATCAGCGTCAGCGTTAGGTGTTGCACTTCATGCTGAATATATTGATATTTTTACAGATGTAGAAGGTGTGATGACCGCTGACCCACGTATTGTAAAAGATGCGCGTCATCTTGAAAATGTAACATATAATGAAATCTGTAATATGGCATATCAAGGTGCGAAAGTTGTTCATCCGCGTGCAATTGAAATTGCGATGCATGCAAAAGTTCCATTACGTGTGCGTTCGACATACTCTGATAGCGAAGGAACTTTAATTGCAGCGTATGATGGCGCACGCGACGTACAAGAACGTCCGGTAACTGGTATTGCTCATTCTTCAAGTGTCACGCAAATTAAAGTGTTGTCTAAGGACGGAGCATACGACCTACAAACAGAAGTGTTCAAAGAAATGGCAAATGAAAAGATTAGCGTAGATTTGATCAATATTTCTCCTACAGGTGTAGCATACACAGTTAGTGATGATGTTGCAGATCGAGCTGTTGAAGTACTTCATAAGCTTGGATATGATCCAATTGTAACCGAGCACTGTGCAAAAGTATCTATTGTTGGAGCTGGTATCGCAGGTGTTCCAGGTGTGACTGCGAAGATTGTGACAGCATTAGCTGAAAAGGGTGTTCAAATATTACAGTCTGCAGATAGCCATACGACAATATGGGTACTTGTGAAAGAAGAAGAACTGATAGATGCCGTAAATGCGCTTCATTGTGCATTTGAACTTTCAAAAGAAAAGTAACTGGAATGATAAGGAGTGAGACCATGAGAGATTTTGGGACAATTGCAACTGCGATGGTCACACCGTTTGATAAAAATGGAAACATCGATTTTGCAAAGACAACAAAATTGGTAAACTATTTGATTGATAATGGTACAACATCAATCGTTGTAGGAGGAACAACAGGTGAATCTCCTACGTTAACATCTGAAGAAAAGGTAGCGCTATATCGTCATGTTGTATCTGTTGTCGATAAAAGGGTGCCCGTAATCGCTGGAACTGGTAGCAATAATACACATGCTTCTGTCGAGCTTACGAAAAAAGCGGAAGAAGTAGGCGTAGATGCTATTATGTTAGTTGCACCGTATTATAATAAACCAAGCCAGGAAGGTATGTATCAGCACTTTAAAACAATTGCTGAAAGTACAAAACTGCCGATTATGTTATATAACGTTCCGGGGCGATCTATCGTACAAATTTCTGTTGATACAGTTGTTCGTTTATCGCAAATTCCAAACATTGTTGCAATCAAGGATGCAGGCGGCGATGTATTAACAATGACAGAAATCATAGAAAAAACAGATGATGATTTTGCCGTATACAGTGGTGATGATGGATTAACATTGCCAGCGATGGCAATTGGAGCAAAAGGTATTGTATCTGTTGCTTCTCATATTATTGGTAACGAAATGCAAGACATGATTGCGGCATTTCAAACTGGTGATATGAAAACAGCGCAAACACTTCATCAATTGTTAGTAAGAGTGACGAATGCATTATTTATGGCGCCGAGTCCAACTCCTGTTAAAACTGCACTGCAAATCGTAGGATTAGATGTTGGATCTGTTCGTCTCCCTCTTCTGCCATTAACTGAAGTAGAAAGAACGAGATTACTTGAAGTTATACAATCTATTCCTCGCTAATACGAAAGTGGCTTAGTGATATGTGCTAAGCCACTTTTTTGTGTTTAGTAATACTCCCACCTCAAAATTCGATAAAGCATTGTCCAGATTCTCCTCCTAGCCCCTTATGTCTAAACAGTCGTCTTCGCTTTTCTTTATGATCCAGCTCCAGCGGCTAGAACAGTCGGTGGCTTCGCGTCTTCCGCCGAGGCAAAAAGCGCCTCTATGTCAGAAGCTCCATCCCCCTCTTGTTCTGAGCGAGCCGCTTCCGCTTTTCTTTATAAGTTGCTGCTATGCAGAATACAACATGACCTGTACTCCTAGCTCCTTTTGTTTTAAACCTCGCATGTGGCAGGAAATGGACCTGACCGCTTCTATGCACGGCCAGATGCTCTCGTCCCCCTAAAAGGAAAGGGGGGGGTATATCGTTTTTTCACTTGTATATATAGGTGATGAATAAAGAAAATTCATACTGCGAGATGTCTCACTTTGCTTCTTGCAAGTAGTAGTGAAATAAATCCAGTTTATCATCTTATACATATTCTTCTCTTTTCTTTCTTATAATTTAACTTGTGTTCTATTTCTTATATCAGTTATAATATGGCTAAGTAGCTTAGTACGGGTATGCTTAGCAAAAATGGAAAAACTTTACGGATTATCGGATTTTGTATGAAATTACATAAAACATATGATTTATATAATGAAAGAGAGGTGGAACCTGGTTTAAAAACAAAAAACGTGATAAGACCTTCGTTTTAGATGTTGAAAAATGATGGTGGAGTTTCCCCTGGTTTCTCTACAATGTTAGTGGGATCAGTTTTTACAATAGTTTTAAACCAGGAAACAACATGAAGAAGAAAGAGATAGATACTGTAAAAGTATTCGCTCTCGGTGGAGTGGGCGAAATTGGAAAGAATATGTACTGCGTAGAAATTGATTCTGAAATTTTTATTGTGGATGCAGGACTTATGTTTCCGGAAGAAGAGATGTTTGGAATAGATATTGTTATTCCTGATATCACATATTTAGTGGAAAATAAAGAGCGCGTAAAAGGGTTATTTTTAACACATGGTCATGAAGATCATATTGGTGGTATCGTTTATGTGTTAAGAAAATTAGATATTCCAGTTTATGGAACAAAACTAACAAATGGTCTTGTGAAAGAAAAATTAGGAGAAGCAGGTATGTTAGGTCGCGTTGATTTAAGAACGATTGATTCTAATGCTACTGTAGAATTCGATACAACAACTGTTTCTTTCTTTAAAACAACACACAGTATTCCTGATGCCGTGGGTGTTTGCTTCCATACTTCACAAGGTGCAATTGTATATACTGGTGATTTTAAATTTGATCAAACTCCTATTGGGAATAATGGTTCGGATATTGGAAAAATGGCGCAAATTGGGAATGAAGGTGTACTTTGCTTACTATCTGATAGTACAAATGCAGAGCGCCCTGGCTATACAGGATCTGAGAGAGAAGTCGGTTTGGAAATATCTAAAGTATTTTATAATTCAGAAGGCCGTATTATTGTGGCCTCATTTGCTTCTAATGTACATCGTATTCAACAAGTTTTTGATGCAGCATATGAAACTGGGCGTAAGGTAGCGGTAGTTGGACGAAGTATGGTAAAGGTTGTTGATATCGCGTATAATCTAGGGTATTTAAATATTCCAGATGGTATGTTAATTTCATTGCAGGATGTTGATAATTATCCTGAGAAAAAGGTGACAATATTAACGACTGGTAGCCAAGGGGAGCCAATGGCTGCTCTTTCTAGAATGGCAAGACAAGCTCATAAACAAATTTCAATTCGTAAAGGTGATACAGTCATTATTGCTGCATCTCCAATTCCAGGGAATGAAACATCTGTTTCAAGAACAATTGATTTACTATTTAGAGCAGGTGCGGATGTAGTATATTATGGAGAAAAGAAAGTACACGTTTCCGGACATGGTAGTCAAGAAGAATTAAAGTTAATGTTGAATTTAATGAAACCAAAGTACTTCTTGCCTGTACATGGTGAATTTCGTATGCAAAAGGCGCATGCCCGTTTAGCTCAAGATGTTGGTATTCACTCGGATCGTATTTTTATCACGGAGAAAGGTGAGGTAATCTCCTTTACAGATGGTGAAGCGAAACTAGCAGGTAAAGTTCCTGCTGGAAATGTATTGATTGATGGGTTAGGCGTTGGTGATGTTGGGAATATCGTGTTACGTGATCGAAAGATGTTATCACAAGACGGTATTTTAGTCGTTGTTGTGACGCTTGGAAAAGAAGAGAAAAAAATTATTTCTGGACCAGAAATAATTTCACGAGGCTTTGTTTATGTTCGTGAATCTGAAGCGTTAATTGAAAAATCAACTGATATTGTGCGTACAATTGTAGAACAATCTATTAAAGAATATTCTATTGAATGGTCTACGTTAAAACAAAATATTCGTGAGTTACTTGGACAATTTTTATTTGAAAAAACGAAGCGAAAACCGATGATTTTACCAATTATTATGGAAGTATAAGAAGTGGCTACCTATTTATAGGTAGCTTTTTCTTTTATCTCGCTATTCGCAGGCAGTAAGACCTCCATCTTAAGATTAAGATCCAGCTCCAGTGGCTAGAATGTTCGATGGCTTCGCTTCTTCCTGCGAGGTAAAAAACACTGATGGAAGTTTCACTTTATCCTCTTTCGAATGAAATTTATAACTTAACAAATAATAGTTGTATACGTGAGAAAGGGGTTACGATATGGTAGAGCGTGATGAAATGAAAAATGAAGAAAAAGAGGCCGAGACAAAAGAAGAAGTGAAAGAAGCTTCTGTACTAGAGAAAATTCAGCAACTTGGACAAACAAATGTCCCGCAATTAAATGAATCACGTATTCATTGTTTAACAATTGTAGGGCAAATTGAAGGGCATGTGCAATTGCCGCCGCAAAATAAAACAACCAAATATGAGCATGTTATTCCGCAAATTGTCGCAATTGAACAAAATCCTAAAATTGAAGGGTTGTTAATTTTGTTAAATACAGTTGGAGGGGATGTAGAAGCTGGGCTTGCGATTTCTGAAATGATTGCTTCGCTTTCGAAACCAACTGTATCGATTGTTCTTGGTGGAGGCCATTCCATAGGTGTGCCGATTGCGGTATCAACAGATTATTCATTCATTGCAGAAACAGCAACAATGACAATTCACCCTATTCGTCTTACAGGTCTTGTAATAGGTGTTCCACAAACATTTGAGTATTTAGATAAGATGCAAGAGCGTGTTATTCGTTTTGTAACAAAGCATTCAAAAGTAACAGAAGATCGTTTTAAGGAGTTAATGTTTGCAAAAGGGAATTTAACACGAGATATTGGTACAAATGTTGTAGGCGTGGATGCGGTGAAATATGGTTTAATTGATGATGTTGGAGGGATTGGCCAAGCGATTAAAAAATTAAATGAATTAATTGATACAAAAACATCAACTGAACAAGGCGGGGCGTTGTTGCAATGATTTTGTATACGATTATGCCAGAACAACTCGTGTATCCGATAGATCATACAGAATTTGCGAAGCAGAAAATGATACATGTAGATGGTATTGATATGGTTGTAGAAATGGGAAATGAAAATAATTATTCTGTTGTACGTGTATTAAGTACAAACCCTCAGCATTTTTTACAGTATGAACCTGGGCAGAAAATATCCTTTTCGTAAAAGCAGGATTTTGTTTATGAGCTATGGTATAATATAAAAAACAAGAGGGTGAAGCAGCCGTGTGTAGGCTGCTTTCTTCAATTTATCCTGTAAAATCCTGTTTGAGTGGATGAAAAAGCATGCATGGAAGTTTCGCTTTCTTCGATTTAAAATAATCCGTGGGTAAAATAACGAGATGGAAACTGCACTTGTTCTAAGAAAAATATATTTTTGAATGAGAATTTGAGGTGAAGAAATGGCAAAACAAAAGCAAATAGGGACGAAAACAAAAGCAAGACGTACCATAAAGCCAACTTTGTACTACGAAATCGTTGGTTTGACTCTTTTTGCGCTCTCCATCATTACAATTATGCAACTAGGTGTTGTCGGAAAAGCATTCGTGCTATTTTTTCGCTTTTTCTTTGGAGAATGGTACATACTTGGAGTCCTTGGGGTTATTGTACTTTCTATAGCATTTGTTATAAAACGAGAGTGGCCGAATTTATTAAACAAACGATTGATTGGTCTATATTTAATTGTATTAGCTATATTGATGTTTAGTCACATTACATTAGTCAGCCTTTTAACAAAAGATGGGGCAGTGCAAAGTACATCTGTTATTGTAACGACAAAAGATTTGTTTTTTCATGAAATGAAAAAAGGAGTCGACTCGGTACACTTAGGTGGGGGAATGTTTGGGGCTATTATGTTTGCGACATGTTACTTTTTATTTGATGAGGTTGGCGCGTACATAATTGGAATGATTCTCATTTTACTTGGTGTACTATGCATTACAAATAAACATATAGGAGAAGTACTTGCGCCGATTGGACATATACTTAGACGGCAATTTGAAGTGATGCAAGGTGATTATAAAGACTGGCAAACGAAACGCGCTGCTGAAAAAACTGAAAAGAAAAAGACTGCTCGTACCCGGAGTGAGCGTCATGTACCAAAAGCCCCGCAGTTAGTTGACAGTATAGAAGAGGTTGATATAGCGCCGCCAATTATATCAAACTTTACTGAAAACTATGCAACGCCAGATCCAATAAGTGAAGAATCCTTTATTCCTGAAGCAATTCAAGAAGAAGCTTTGCCTATACAAGAAGAAAAGACAAAGCGGAAAAAAGGTGAAAAAATTGTTGAATCGATTGCCGGAGAGACGACAGCGCCGCCAATGCATTTTTCCGATGTTGAAAATAAAGATTATAAGTTGCCGTCTTTAGAGCTATTAAAGTTTCCGAACAATAAGCAAGTAACAAATGAAAATGAAACGATTTATGAAAATGCTCGAAAGTTAGAACGAACATTCCAAAGCTTTGGTGTGAAAGCGAAAGTAACGAAGGTTCATAGAGGGCCAGCTGTTACAAAATATGAAGTGTATCCTGATATGGGGGTTAAAGTTAGTAAAATTGTTAGTTTAAGTGATGATTTAGCACTAGCTTTAGCGGCGAAAGATATTCGAATTGAAGCACCAATTCCAGGGAAATCAGCTGTTGGAATTGAAGTGCCAAATTCAGAAGTTGCAGTGGTTACGTTAAGAGAAGTATTAGATTCGAAAGCGAATAATCATCCGGAAGAAAAGCTATTAATTGGACTTGGGCGTGATATTACAGGAGAAGCTGTATTGGCTCGCCTAAATAAAATGCCTCATTTACTCGTAGCGGGCGCAACCGGTAGCGGAAAGAGTGTATGTATTAACGGGATTATTACAAGTATTTTAATGCGTGCTAAACCGCATGAAGTGAAACTCATGATGATTGACCCAAAGATGGTAGAATTAAATGTATACAATGGTGTCCCGCATTTATTAACGCCTGTTGTGACAGACCCGAAGAAAGCGTCACAGGCACTAAAAAAGGTTGTCAATGAAATGGAACGGCGTTATGAATTGTTTGCCCATAGCGGAACACGTAATATTGAAGGGTATAACGAATACATTAAACAACATAATGAACAATCTGAAGCGAAGCAACCAGAACTTCCGTATATTGTTGTTATCGTGGACGAGCTGGCAGATTTAATGATGGTTGCTTCTTCTGATGTAGAGGATGCGATTATGCGTCTGGCACAAATGGCACGTGCAGCTGGTATTCATTTAATTATTGCGACGCAGCGCCCATCTGTAGATGTTATTACCGGTGTTATTAAAGCGAATATTCCATCGCGAATCGCTTTTGCGGTTTCTTCTCAAACTGATTCAAGAACAATTCTTGATACAGGGGGAGCGGAGAAATTATTAGGACGCGGTGATATGTTGTTCGTACCGATTGGTGCTTCTAAGCCAGTTCGTGTACAAGGTGCATTTTTATCAGATGATGAAGTAGAGAAAGTAGTAGAATATGTTGTTGCGCAGCAAAAAGCACAATATCAAGAAGATATGATTCCACAAGATGTACAAGAAACGATGCAAGAGGTAGAGGATAATTTATATGATGAAGCAGTGCAGCTCGTTGTAGATATGCAAACCGCATCAGTCTCTATGTTGCAGCGTAGGTTTCGTATTGGATATACGCGTGCAGCCAGGTTAATTGATGCAATGGAAATGAACGGCGTTGTTGGTCCGTATGAAGGAAGCAAGCCTCGTGAAGTGTTGATAAAAGATATTCAAGAGAAAAGTTCATGATAAAGAAGCCGATTGGAAGTGATTCTAGTCGGTTTCTTTATTGAATAGAAATGATAGCGCTTACTATCAGTATGTTTTGTTGGGAATACGAATGGTTGTGTTTTTTTAAATTTCAACGTTCGATTTTTTTCTTGGATTGTATTGACAGTAATCATATCAAGTGGTACGATTACTTCGAAATCAAAATATCCCTCATATAATCTTGGTAATAAGGTCCATAAGTTTCTACCTAGCAACCATAAATTTGCTAGACTATGAGGAAAAAGTGTCAATACAAGGTGTATAGCAACTTTGTTCCTAACTTTTTCAACATATGAGAAATGTAAGGTGCAAAGTTTTTTTTATGGGTTAAAGAAAGAAAATTCCATTTAACGAAATTATTAGGACTTATTCGACAAGTTACAATTTTCTTATTTTTATTTAAGAGGATTCATGATATATTGAATGTGGAAGAAATAGGAAAGAGGTCTTACATCAGAGGTCGAATAAGTGGAGTGCGAGGGGAGTCTTATGTCAGTAAAATCAGATAGTCGACATTTGTATTTACGAGTGATTGACCATATTAAAGAAAAGATTAAAAGCGGTGTATATAAAGAGAAGCAAAAGCTACCGTCCGAATTTGATTTAGCGAAAGAATTAGGTGTGAGTAGAGCAACCTTGCGAGAAGCACTTCGAATTTTAGAGGAAGAAAGCGTTGTCATTAGGCGGCACGGTGTAGGGACATTTGTGAATGCAAAACCTTTGTTTTCTTCAGGAATTGAACAATTATCTAGTATTACAGATATGATCGCTAATGCAGGAAAAAAGCCAGGTACAGTATTTCTATCATCAGCAGTAGGGAATTTAACGGAAGAAGAAAAAGAAAAATTTAATAGTGAAGATGGTTTTGAAACACTTATGATTGAACGCGTTCGTACAGCAGATGGGGAACCTGTTGTTTATTGCGTTGATAAGTTACCGAAAGAAGTTCTTCCTGATTTGTCAGAATACAAAGAGGAATCACTGCTTACGGTCATTCATAGAAATACACATAAACGCATTACGTATGCTGTTGCTCATATTGAACCACTCGGTTATCACTCTAAAATATCACCAATTTTAGAATGTGAACCGGAAACAGCATTACTTGTATTAAAGCAAATGCATTATGATCAAAATGATGAACCGATTTTATATTCTATTAATTATTTTCGAGCAGACAAATTTAGCTTCCATGTGTTAAGAAAGCGTATGTAAATTGTACCCATTTTAGGGAGGTGACAGCAAGAAAATAGGGGCATGGCTGTATAAGTAACTAGATACATATTTTAGGAGGGGTTTTTAGTATGAAGAAAAAAGCGGGGATTTTATTATCATTAACGTTGGCAGCAAGCACAATTTTAGGAGCTTGTGGAAACACTGATAAGTCAAGTGAGAAAAAAGAGGGAAAAGAAAGTAAAAACTTTAAAGTTGGTATGGTTACAGATGTTGGTGGAGTAGATGATAAATCATTCAACCAATCTGCTTGGGAAGGTTTAAAAAAGTTTGGTAAAGATAACAAGTTAAAAGAAAATGAAGGATATCGCTACCTTGAATCTACTAAGGATGCAGATTATATTCCAAATTTAGCAAAATTTGTAGACACGAACTACAATTTAACATTTGGAATTGGTTATAAAATGCAAGAGTCTATAAAAGAAACGGCAGGAAAGAATCCGAAAAAACAATTTGCAATTGTTGACGCAGTAGTTGATAAGCCAAATGTAACAAGTATTACATTTAAAGACCACGAAGGTTCTTTCCTTGCAGGTGCGGTTGCAGCAATGACAACAAAATCAAATAAAGTAGGATTTATTGGAGGAATTAAAAGTCCTCTAATCCAAAAGTTTGAATCTGGTTTCATGGCTGGTGCGAAAACTGTAAATCCGAATATTGAAGTTATATCTCAATATGCAGAAGCATTTGATAAACCAGAAAAAGGTTCTGTATTAGCTTCGGCTATGTACGGTCAAGGTATTGACGTAATTTATCATGCATCTGGTGCAACTGGTAATGGTGTATTTACAGAAGCGAAAAACCGTAAGAAAAAAGGTGAAAATGTTTGGGTAATTGGGGTTGACCGTGATCAAAACCAAGAAGGTATGCCAGAAAATGTAACATTAACTTCAATGGTAAAACGCGTTGATGTTGCGGTAGAAAAGGTTTCACAAAAAGCAAAAGACGGTAAACTTGAAGGCGGTAAAAAAGAAGAGTTTGGTTTACAAGATGATGGTGTTGGAATTGCAAAAACAACTGACAACGTGAAAAAAGTAAATCCAGAAATTGTAACAAAAGTAGAAGAGTTTAAAAAGAAAATTGTAAGTGGTGAAATTAAAGTGCCATCTACTCCAGATGAGTACAAAACATATGAGGCTTCTCTTAAAAAATAATGGTAGATCGATAGCAAAGGTTAGTTCTAGGAACTAACCTTTGCATATATAAAGAACTTTGTCCTGTTAAGGAGGAATAATATGGAATACGTCATTGAGATGAATAATATTACAAAAGTATTCCCAGGGATTGTGGCGAATGATAATATTACGCTGCAAGTGAAACAGGGAGAAATTCATGCGTTACTTGGAGAGAATGGTGCTGGGAAATCCACACTTATGAATGTTTTGTTTGGATTGTATCAACCAGAACAAGGTGAAATTAAAATTAAAGGGAAACCTGTAAAAATTACAAATCCAAATGTAGCGAATAATCTTGGAATTGGCATGGTACATCAGCACTTTATGCTAGTTCATAATTTTACAGTTACAGAAAATATTATTCTCGGAAATGAACCGAAGAAAAGCGGGAAAATTGCTATTAACGAAGCTGCTAAAGAAATTAAAGCATTATCTGAGCAATACGGATTGTCGGTAGATCCATATGCGAAAATAGAGGATATTTCTGTTGGAATGCAGCAGCGTGTAGAAATTTTGAAAACGCTCTACCGTGGAGCAGAAATTTTAATTTTTGACGAACCGACAGCTGTATTAACGCCGCAGGAGATTCAAGAACTTATTCATATTATGAAGAAGCTTGTGCAAGAAGGGAAATCTATTATTCTTATCACACATAAGTTGAAAGAAATTATGGAAGTATGTGATCGTTGTACAATTATTCGTAAAGGAAAGGGAATTGGAACGGTAGACGTTGCAAATACAGATGAAAACAAGCTTGCAGAATTAATGGTTGGACGTCAAGTGAATTTTAAAACAGAAAAGTCAGACGCCAAACCACGTGAAAATGTACTTGAAATTTCCAATCTTGTTGTGCACGATGCACGTCATTTACCTACCGTAAAAGGACTTGACTTAACTGTTCGTGCAGGAGAAATTGTTGGTATTGCTGGAATCGATGGAAATGGACAAAGCGAATTAATAGAAGCGATTACTGGTTTACGAAAAGTTGAGTCAGGCTCTATTACGTTAAGAGAGAAAGACGTAACAAATTGGCCAGTTAGACGTATTACAGAGGAAGGTGTTGGGCACATTCCTGAAGATCGTCATAAGCATGGACTTGTTCTTGATTTTTCTATCGGAGATAACATGGTACTGCAAACGTACTATAAAAATCCGTATTCTAAAAAAGGTGTTTTAAATTTTACAAAGATTTACGAAAAAGCAAAATCATTAATTGAGCAGTTCGATGTTCGTACACCGAGTGAGCATACGCCAGCGCGAGCATTATCTGGAGGAAATCAGCAAAAGGCAATTATTGCTCGTGAAGTAGATCGTGATCCGGATTTATTAATTGCAGCACAGCCAACACGTGGTTTAGATGTTGGGGCAATTGAATTTATTCATAGAAAGTTAATTGAACAGCGTGATAAAGGAAAGGCAGTTCTGTTGCTTTCGTTAGAACTTGACGAAATTTTAAATGTAAGCGACCGCGTTGCTGTGATTTATGAAGGGAAAATTGTTGATATTGTAAATGCAAAAGAAACAAATGAGCAACAACTAGGTCTATTAATGGCTGGGGGAAAGAAGAAAGAGAAGGTGAACACAAATGGCTAAAAAATTTTTAACGGAGCGAACAATTAATATTTTAGTACCTGTATTATCCGTTATTTTTGGTTTACTTGTTGGAGCCATTGTCATGATTACGAGCGGATACGATCCAATCGTCGGCTATGCCGCATTATGGGATGGCATGGTCGGAAATCCACGTGCAATAGGTGAAACACTCCGTACGATGATTCCACTTGTTCTTGCTGGTTTATCAGTAGCGTTTGCCTTCCGTACAGGCTTGTTTAATATCGGGGTAGAAGGACAATTGTTAGTGGGATGGCTTGCTGCGGTTTGGTTCGGTTATGCTGTTTCGTTACCACCTTTCCTCCATGTTCCATTATCGATATTAGTTGCAGCACTTGTTGGAGGACTGTGGGGATTTATTCCTGGATATTTAAAAGGGAAGTTTAAGGTAAATGAAGTTATCGTCACAATTATGATGAATTATATCGCACTTTATGTAACTTATTACATTATAAGGAATTTTTTACATGAAGCAAATGAAAAATCGTATGATATAAAAGCGAGTGCGTCTTTAGCTTCTTCTTGGTTAGCGTCTTTAACAGATGGTTCTCGCCTGCACTGGGGAATCGTTGTAGCGATTGTTACAGCACTTATTATGTGGTTTTTGTTAGATCGTACAACATTAGGTTACGAGCTCAAATCAGTTGGATTCAATCAGCACGCTTCTAAATATGCGGGAATGAAAGTATCACGTAATGTTGTGTTATCAATGACGATTGCTGGTGCATTTGCTGGAATTGGCGGTGCAATGGAGGGGCTTGGAACATTCCAGAGCATGACAGCGATGTCTTCTTTTACAGGAATAGGATTTGATGGTATTGCCGTTGCTCTTCTTGGTGCAAATAATGCATTTGGTATTTTGTTATCAGCACTTTTATTTGGCGGATTGAAAAGTGCTGCACCGCAAATGAACTTTGAAGCGAACGTTCCATCTGAACTTATTAACGTTATTATTGCATGTATTATTTTCTTTGTAGCATGTAGCTATATTTTACGATGGGCACTTTCGCGTTTTAGCAAGGAGGGGAAATAAATGAGTTTCCTAGATATTGTAGCCGTTCTTGTCACAGGTACGTTATATACGGCAGCACCGCTTATTTTTACAGCACTTGGAGGCGTATTTAGTGAACGTTCTGGAGTTGTTAACATTGCATTAGAAGGTTTAATGCTGTTTGGTGCGTTTATTGGCGTTGTTACAACTTTATTAATGGGGGATACATGGGGAGCGATGACGCCGTGGATTGCACTTATTTTTGCAGCGATTGGCGGGGGATTATTTGCGCTTCTTCATGCGGTTGCTTCAATTACATTCCGTGCAGATCAAGTTGTTAGTGGAGTGGCGATTAACTTTTTAGCGTTAGGATTAACAGTGTTTGCGATTAAAAAGATTTTTGGAAAAGGTCAAACTGATTTTATCCAATATCGTATTGAAAAAATTGATATTCCTGGCCTTTCTGATATTCCTGTTATTGGAAAAGTATTTTTCTCTGATGTACCGTTAACTTCTTATATCGCAATTATTTTAGCATTTGTAGTTTGGTATGTAATTTATAAAACACCATTTGGCTTACGATTACGTGCTGTTGGAGAACATCCGATGGCAGCTGATACGATGGGTATTAATGTTTATAAAATGCGCTACATTGCAGTTTGTTTATCAGGTATGTTTGCGGGTGTCGGTGGTGCTGTGTTTTCAACATCTATTTCAAATAATTTTTCTGGCTCTACAATTACAGGGCAAGGATTTTTAGCGTTAGCAGCAATGATTTTTGGAAAATGGCATCCAATTGGAGCGCTAGGTGCAGCGTTATTTTTTGGATTTGCACAGTCACTTGGTGTTACAGGTGGTACAATTCCTGTTTTAAATCAAATTCCAAGTATCTTTTTAACGATATTACCATATGTATTAACAATTTTTGCACTTGTCGGTTTTGTTGGGCGTTCTGAAGCACCAAAAGCGCTTGGAACACCGTATGAAAAAGGAAAACGCTAAAAGCTAAAAAGCTCGCACATTAGTGCGAGTTTTTTTACATACAATAACGTTAATACATGAGAAAATTTGCATTTTCTTTTGTGAAAACTGTATATTGAAGAAGAAAATTCCTTTTTAGAGGAGGTTTACGAATGGATCTTATAAAACAAGAAACACATGAATTAGGTGGATTACGCGTACATATGATTCCAACAGAAAAATATAAAACGAATACATTTGTATTACGGTTAAAGTCACCGTTATGTGAAGAAACGGTAACAGAACGGGCCTTGCTTCCCTATGTATTACAAAGTGCTACAGAAACACACCCATCTGTTATTCGAATTCGTCAATATTTAGAGGAGTTATATGGTTCGTCATTAGCTGTTGATGTAAGTAAAAAGGGTGAGGATCATATTATTTCTATTTATATAGACATTGCCAATGAAACTTATTTACAAGAAGCGCCGCCGCTCTTTGAAAAAGCGCTTGCTATGCTTGCTGATATTTTACTAAGACCAGCAACAGAAGGAAGTGGTTTCTTACAAACGGTAGTAGAAAGTGAAAAACGTGCACTCGTGCAGCGTATTGAATCTACGTTTGATGATAAAATGCGCTATGCCAATGAACGCCTTATCGAAGAAATGTGTAAAGTAGAACCGTATCGCTTAAGTGCAAATGGTCAAAAAGAGCACGTTTCTAAGATTACAAACGAAACGTTGTATCAATATTATAAAAAAGTAATAGCTGAAGATGAAATGGATTTATACATTATCGGTGATATTGAAGAAGGAGCTCTTGACCTTGTGAAACGGTATTTTTCTGTTTCTAAACGTGAACCGAAAGAAAGAAATGTATTGCTTCATAAGAAAAATGAGGAAGAGCAAGAGGTTGTAGAAAAACAAGAACTTAAACAAAGTAAATTAAATATTGGATACCGCACGTATATTACGTATCGTGACGAAGACTATTTTGCTTTGCAGTTATTTAATGGCTTGTTTGGTGGTTTCTCGCATTCGAAATTATTTGTTAATGTACGTGAGAAAAACAGCTTGGCATATTATGCTGCTTCTCGTTATGAAAGTCATAAAGGACTTCTGTTTGTAATGTCTGGAATTGAGGGAGAAAATTATGAAAAAGCTGTTACGATTATTAAAGAACAAATGATAGCGATGCAAAATGGCGATTTTACTGATGAGGAAATCGTACAAACAAAAAGTGTGATTAAAAATCAAATTTTAGAGACAATTGATACGCCGCGCGGTCTTGTAGAACTTCTGTATCATGGAGTAATTGCAAATTATGACCGCCCTGTAGAAGAATGGTTAACAGAGATTGAACGAGTAACGAAAGATGGAATCGTTAAAGTAGCAAATAATATTCAGCTAGATACAATTTACTTCTTACATGGGACGGAGGGTGTTTAAGATGGAAAAAATCGTGTATGAACAATTAAAAGAAACGCTGTATTACGAAAAACTGTCCAATGGCCTAGAAGTATATATTCTCCCAAAGCAAGGGTTTAATAAAACGTATGCAACATTTACGACAAAGTATGGTTCTATTGATAATACGTTTGTGCCGCTTGAGAAAGACGAGATGCTTCGTGTACCAGATGGAATTGCACATTTTTTAGAACATAAATTGTTTGAAAAAGAGGATCACGATGCGTTTCAATTATTTAGTAAGCAAGGAGCTTCTTCAAACGCATTTACATCGTTTACAAGAACTGCATATTTATTTTCTTGTACATCAAACGTTGAAACGAATCTAGAAACATTGTTAGATTTCGTGCAAGATCCATACTTTTCGGAACAAACTGTTGAGAAAGAGAAAGGAATTATTGGGCAAGAAATTCAAATGTATCAAGATAATGCAGATTGGCGCTTATACTTTGGGTTAATTGATAGTTTATATAGGAAACATCCTGTAAAGATTGATATCGCTGGAACAATTGATTCGATTAGCGAAATTACAAAAGATTTGCTGTATGAATGTTATCATACATTTTATCACCCAAGTAATATGTTATTATTTGTTGTTGGTTCTATTGATCCAGAAAAGACAATGAATTTAGTGCGTGAAAATCAAGCGAAGAAAAATTATACTGCTCCCTCAGAAATTGCGCGGTCTTTTGATGAAGAACCAGAACAAGTAAATGAGAAAAAAATGGTCATTACAATGCCAGTACAAACACCGAAATGTTTAGTTGGTGTGAAAACGAAAGACTTGAAACAAGAAGGAAAAGACTTGCTGAAACAAGAAATTGCTTTAACGCTTCTGTTAGATTATTTATTTGGAAAAGGTTCTACCCATTATGAAACATTGTATAATGAAGGGTTAATTGATGATACGTTTTCGTATGATTATACAGAAGAAAGCAGTTTCGGTTTTGCGATGATTGGCGGAGATACGAAGCAACCGGATGAACTAGCAAAGCGCGTAACTGATATTTTGTTGCAAACAGATTATGATGAGTTATGCGCAGAAACGTTAGAGCGTGTGAAAAAGAAGAAAATAGGTGGTTTTTTACGCTCGCTAAATTCACCAGAGTATATTGCAAATCAGTTCACACGATATGCATTTAATGGGTCTAGTTTGTTTGACGCATTATCTGTTTTGGAAAGTTTATCAATTGAAGATTTACAAACAGTTTCGAAAAGCTTTTTAAAAGAAGAACGAGTAAGTATTTGCCAGGTACTTCCGAAGAAATAATGTAGTAGAGAGAGGAAAAAGATGAAGAAGTTTGCATTAGTTACCGGGGGAAGTGGGGGAATCGGTTCTGCCATTGTAAGACAGTTAGTGAAAGATGGCTACACAGTGTATGTTCATTATAACCAAGGTGAAAAGAGAGTTCAGCAATTAGAACAAGAACTGAAAGATATTATTCCAGTTCAAGCTAATTTATCAGAAATAGATGGTGCTTGGCAACTATGGTCGCAAATCTATCATCCAATTGATACTGTTGTATATGCAGCTGGAAAAAGTATCTTTGGGTTAAAAACAGATATTACCGATGAACAATTAAATGAGATGGTGGAACTGCAAGTGAAAAATGTATATAAACTTGTTTCATTTGCACTTCCCTCAATGATTCGAAACCGAAGTGGGAATATTGTCGTTATTTCTTCCATTTGGGGACAAATAGGTGCTTCCTGTGAAGTGTTGTATTCTATGGTAAAAGGAGCACAAAATTCATATGTAAAAGCATTGGCAAAAGAAGTTGCATTAAGCGGTGTACGAGTAAATGCAATTGCTCCAGGTGCAATTGAAACAGAGATGCTGCATATATTTTCGAATGAAGAAAAGCAAGAGATTGCAGAAGAAATTCCGCTTGGTCGATTAGGGCTGCCAGAGGAAGTGGCAAATACAGTTGCATTTGTAGTTTCTTCACAAGCATCTTATATAACAGGTCAAATTATTGGGGTTAATGGGGGCTGGCATTGTTAATTGCTTAAAGTAAGGAGTATCATATTTTACTTTTTGCTCTCGTACATAAAAAAGGACATAATGGCAAATAGTAAACATGACTCCATTACTTTATAGCGAGGTGCTTAACAATGTCAGTATTAGATAACTTTGAACAATGGAAAGGCTTTTTAGGAGAGCGTTTAGATCAAGCACAAGGAAAAGGCTTAGACGGCGGTGCAATTTCTGATATGGCTTATCGCATTGGGGATTATTTAGCAAATGAAGTAGAAGCACGAAATGACCAAGAAAAATTATTGATGGAGCTTTGGAAGGTTGCAGATGAACAGGAGCAACATACAATTGCAAACTTAATGGTGAAAATGGTCAACCATAAGTAGCGAAAAGAGAGGAAGAATCCTCTCTTTTTTTGTCGATTTTGAGAATCTCTACATTAAATTGAGTTCTCGATTATACATTTCACTTTCCTATTAAGAGAAAATCATATAATATAGTACGTAGATGTAAAGTAAGCAAGGGGAGTGTCATCAAATGATTGAATGGTATTTTGAGTATGAAATACATAAAAACCGACCTGGCTTGCTTGGTGATGTTTCTTCGTTAATCGGTATGCTTGGTATTAATATTGTAACAATTAATGGGGTAGACAATGCTAGGCGCGGATTATTATTAATGTGCGATAATCAAGAACAAATTTCTAGACTTGAATCAATTCTAAATACGATGGATAATATAACTGTAACGAAATATCGTCCACCGAAGCTTCGTGATCGATTAGCAGTTCGGCATGGAAGATATATACAACGGGATGCGGATGATAAGAAAACATTTCGTTTCGTTCGTGATGAATTAGGTTTACTTGTTGATTTTATGGCAGAACTTATGAAAAAAGAAGGCCATAAATTAATTGGAATTCGTGGGATGCCGCGCGTTGGAAAAACCGAGTCCATCGTTGCTGCAAGTGTGTGTGCAAATAAACGTTGGCTTTTTGTGTCGTCTACTCTTATTAAACAGACGGTACGCAGTCAATTAATTGAAGATGAATATAATGATAATAATATCTTTATTTTAGATGGAATTGTTTCAACGAAGCGCGCAAATGAACGACACTGGCAGCTTGTTCGCGAAATTATGAGATTGCCAGCAACAAAGGTTGTAGAGCATCCAGATGTATTTGTGAGTCAGTCAGAATATACACTTGATGATTTTGATTACATTATTGAATTGCGAAATGATTACGATGAAGAAATTCAATACAGTCTAGTAGATGAAATTGAACAGGGAAATCAAAATAATTTTTCTATGTTCGACTTTTAAAGAAATATTGAGGTGTTAGCATTGACAGAATTAGGACAAAAGCTGAAAGAAGCACGAGAAATGAAAGGTTTTTCCATCGATCAGCTGCAGGAAATTACGAAAATTCAAAAACGCTATTTAATTGGTATTGAAGAAGGAAATTTTAGTATAATGCCCGGGGATTTTTACGCACGTGCCTTTATAAAGCAATATGCGGAAGCAGTTGGGCTAAATGGAGAGGCGACACTAGAAGAATATAGACACGAAATACCACAGACGGCTTCTCAGAGTGTTCCGCAAGTTCCAACGGGACAAAAAGCGCAGGAAACTGTGCAAAGAGCAGCGTCATCGCCAATTGCAGACCATATGCCTAAAATTTTAATTACATTGCTTGTTATTGCTGTTGGTGTTGCAATTTGGTTTGTATTTCAGTTTGTTTTAGGTAAAAATGACGATAGTCAAGTAAAACAAACGAAAAATGCACAAACAGAAGTGGAAAAAGCGGAAAATTCTCCTCTTGATAAAAAGAAAGAAGAGAAAAAAGAAGAGAAAAAAGAAGCAGTACCTCAACAACCTCAGCAGCAACAAAATACAGCTCAACAAGAGATTAAAGTTGTTGACAAGGATGGGAAAGAATCTATATTAGAACTTCGCCATAATAAAGAGTTTAAACTAGAAATAACAGCAAAAGGTACAAGTTATGTAGATATTAAAAATGAAAGTGGTAAAGTATTCTATACAGGTACTTTAAATAAGGATGAAACACAACAACAGGATTTATCGTCAGAACAAGTTGCGCGTTTAAACATTGGTAGTGCGCCAAATGTTGAAATTAAAATTAACGGTCAAGTTATTGAATTCCCACAAAATACAGAAGAAATGCGTCATCAAATTTTGGTGATTAAAAACTTAGGGGAACAACCTGCACAATAATAGTCATCGTTCCGATGACTTTTTTCAATGCATAAACTGTTTTTGACATGATGGAGGAATAGCTGTGAATTTACCAAATAAAATTACTGTATCAAGAATATGCTTAATTCCTGTATTTTTAATTATTATGCTCGCTCCATTTGATTGGGGAGTGTATACAATTGGAGATGTAGAATTGCCAGTTCAGCACTTAGCTGGAGCTCTTGTTTTTATTATTGCTTCTGCGACAGATTGGATTGATGGCCATTATGCAAGAAAACATAATCTTGTAACGAATTTAGGGAAATTTTTAGATCCTTTGGCGGATAAATTATTGGTATCTGCGGCATTAATTACGCTTGTAGATTTACATTATGTAGCGGCTTGGATGGCGGTTGTTATTATTAGCCGAGAATTTGCTGTTACAGGCTTGCGTCTTGTATTAGCTGGTACAGGGGAAGTGGCTGCTGCGAAGATGCCTGGGAAAATTAAAATGTGGATGCAAGTTATTGCAATTTCTGCCTACTTACTTCACGATGTTCCATTTAATTTAATTCATATTCCAATTGCAGATATTTCAATATGGGTTGCACTTATTTTCACTATTATTTCAGGATGGGATTATTTCTGGAAAAATAGAGGAGTTTTTGTGGATTCGAAATAACGGCTTATGGGGGAATGGAAGATGAATGCAGAGATTATCGCGGTTGGTACAGAGCTATTGCTTGGGCAAATTGCGAATACGAATGCCAAATTTTTATCAGAAAAGCTGGCATCTATCGGAATCGATGTATATTATCACACTGTCGTTGGGGATAACAATAATCGATTACGTCGGGCAATTGAAATCGCTCAAAAACGTGCAGATATGTTGATTTTCACAGGTGGTTTAGGACCAACAAAAGACGATTTAACGAAAGAAACAATTGCTTCCTCCTTGCAGGAAGAGCTTGTATATGATGAAATAGCACTTGATTCCATTGCTGATTATTATAAAAGAACGGGAAGAGAGTTTACAGAAAATAATAAAAAACAAGCTCTTGTTTTAAGGGGAGCAACTGTGTTTGCAAATGATCATGGTATGGCTCCGGGTATGGGATTATGTAAAGATAACAAGGTGTATATTTTACTTCCAGGACCACCTAAAGAAATGAATCCAATGTATACAAGTTATGTAGAGAATTGGCTTCTTCCTTTTACATCTGGTGAGAATCTATATTCTCGCACTCTTCGATTTTTTGGAATTGGAGAATCACAATTAGAGGCAACGATTCAAGATTTAATAGATGCTCAAACGAATCCGACCATTGCTCCCCTTGCTTCTGAAGGAGAAGTAACGCTTCGCTTGACAGCAAAGCACCATGATGCAAAAGAAGCTGAATCTTTGATAAATCATGTAGAAGAATTGATTTTACAAAGAGTAGGGCAATTTTTTTATGGATATAATCAAGATCTTCTTCATCAAAAAGCAATTACTTTGCTCAAACAAAAATGTTTGAAGATTGCATGTGCTGAAAGTTTAACAGGTGGCTTATTTGGTAATCGTATTACTGAGGTTGCCGGTGTGTCTTCTCTGTTTACAGGCGGCGTAATTTGTTATAGCAATGATGTAAAGCAACATGTTTTACATGTTCCGGAAAAGACTTTACAAACAGATGGAGCTGTTAGTGAAGCTTGTGCCCGTTATCTTGCTGAAAATGTGAAAAAACTGATGCAAGCCAATATCGGAATTAGTTTTACTGGAGTAGCAGGGCCGGATATGTCTGAAGGAAAAGAGCCAGGAACAGTGTTTATCGGCTTAGCAATAGATGAACAGCCAACGGTAGTTATTCCCCTTACATTAAGTGGAAGTCGTCAGCAAATTCGTGAACGAACTGTAAAATATGGGTTTTATCATCTGTATAAGAAGCTAGAAGAGATATAAATCTCTTCTAGCTTCTGTTATTTTCTATAGAAAAATAGAGGTTTTCATCTACTGGAAATAAAAAAAACGAATAAACGTTCGATTTTTGTTGGCATAATGGGAAGAAAATATGTATAATAAAATTAGCATTTAAGTTAAGGAGGAATTTTTGAATGAGTGATCGTCAAGCGGCATTAGATATGGCGTTAAAACAAATAGAAAAACAATTCGGTAAAGGCTCTATTATGAAACTAGGGGAGCAAGCGGAACGTAGGATTTCTACTGTACCAAGTGGTTCATTGGCACTTGATGTTGCCCTTGGAGTTGGTGGCTATCCACGAGGCCGTATTATTGAAATTTATGGACCTGAAAGTTCAGGTAAAACAACAGTTTCCTTACATGCGATTGCAGAGGTACAGCGTCAAGGCGGACAAGCGGCATTTATTGATGCAGAACATGCAATGGATCCTGTATATGCACAAAAACTAGGTGTTAACATTGATGAATTATTATTATCTCAACCAGATACAGGAGAACAGGGGCTAGAAATTGCGGAAGCATTAGTACGAAGCGGT
This sequence comes from Bacillus sp. NPDC077411, assembly GCF_044543425.1. Classification (NCBI taxonomy): domain Bacteria; kingdom Bacillati; phylum Bacillota; class Bacilli; order Caryophanales; family Bacillaceae; genus Bacillus; species Bacillus sp. NPDC077411. Next base: position 415,863 of record NZ_JBITWA010000002.1, read on the forward strand.
GCAATTGATATTATCGTTATTGACTCTGTAGCAGCACTTGTTCCAAAAGCGGAGATTGAAGGAGAAATGGGTGACTCTCACGTTGGCTTACAAGCACGTTTAATGTCACAAGCTCTTCGTAAATTATCTGGTGCGATTAACAAGTCAAAAACAATCGCAATTTTCATTAACCAAATTCGTGAAAAAGTTGGGGTTATGTTTGGAAATCAACAAATGGTTGCTTAATCTTTATAGATTAAGGAGTTTACTATGGGTTTCCCTTGCTAGTGATAGCATGTTCAAAAAACCTTGTGAACCTTATTGCCTAAGGGTGTAGCTATATAGCTGCTAACGGTGAAGCCCTCCAAATAATAGGGTAATACCGTGCCAAGCTTCAGAATGGTATGAAGAAGGTGTAGAGACTACCGAAAAGGACGTTTAAAGTTAACTGAGTAGGGTACGGCAGAAGATAGGCTCCTGCTGGAAGTGCAAGGCTCTCTGTAAAGAGATGAAGAGATAGTCCGCGCTATAGAGATGGAAAATCTATAGAATTATGCCAGAAACAACTCCAGGTGGACGTGCGTTGAAATTCTATTCAACAGTGCGTCTAGAAGTACGTCGTGCTGAGCAGTTAAAGCAAGGTAACGATATTGTTGGTAATAAAACAAAAGTGAAAGTAGTAAAAAATAAAGTAGCGCCTCCTTTCCGCGTTGCAGAAGTTGATATTATGTACGGAGAAGGAATTTCAAGAGAAGGCGAAATTTTAGATATGGCATCTGAACTTGATATCGTTCAAAAGAGCGGAGCTTGGTATTCTTATAATGAGGAACGCTTAGGACAAGGGCGCGAAAATGCGAAGCAATTCTTAAAAGAAAATCCAGAAGTTACAGATGAAATAGCATTCTTTATTCGTGAACATTATGGTATTGGTGAAGAGGGTGCATCTGGAAGTGGAGAAGATATGACTCTTCTTAATGATTAAAAGACACGGTTTCGTGTCTTTTATTTTTTATCCCGCTATTTACGAAGAGTAATATCCTACTTTAAATGAATTTAATTATATAAATCTATTTTAATTTTTCGACACCTTTGTCTAGCTCTGCCTCCTAGGCCCTCATGTCTAAACAGTCGTCTCCGCTTTTCTTTATGATCCAGCTCCAGCGGCTAGAACAGTCGGTGGCTTCGCGTCTTCCGCCGAGGCAAAAAGCGCCTCTATGTCAGAAGCTCCATCCCCCTCTTGTTCTGAGCGAGCTGCTTCCGCTTTTCTTTATAAGTAGCTGTTATGCAGAATACAACATGACCGCTACTTGCTTTCTCCGTTTGTTTTAAACATTGCATGTGGTAGGAAAAGGCCCTGACCGTTTCTATGCGTGGCCAGATGCTCTTGTTTCCCCTAAAAAGAAATGGGGTTTATGTCGTTTTTTTTTAACTTGTATATATATAATAATCGGTGGAGGGATAAAGAAACCTTACTGATGGAAAGTTTCACTTTATCATAGGTAAAGAAAGTAAAGGTAGACAATGCTTGACAATGAAAATAGCGGTAGATACAATGATAATGTATATTTTTTCTTATATTATATACGACACACTCTTCTCAAGAAGAGAAGTAACATTCGGAGAGGACGTATACTTTCCGAAATAAGCATATGTCTAGTTTAATTGTGAAATGAAGAAAGTCCCTTGAAAAGGCGGGACGACGGTCATCGCTGTACGTTGCAGGTGCAAACAATGTACATCCATGCAGTCTTTTTTCATTCATAGCAAGAGGAGGTGAATTTATGAGTAATGAATTTTGGATACTCATCTCCATTTTGCTGGCCATCGTCAGTGCAGTTGTTGGGTTTTTTGTTCGAAAGTCCATTGCAGAAGCGAAGATTAACGGTGCGGCCAATGAAGCGAAGCGCATTGTAGAAGATGCAAATCGTCAAGCAGAAGCACTGAAAAAAGAAGCGCTATTAGAAGCAAAGGATGAAATTCATACACTTCGTACAGAAGCAGAATTAGAAATTCGTGACCGAAGAAGCGAGTTGCAAAAACAAGAAAATCGTTTAATGCAAAAAGAAGAGAACCTTGATCGAAAAGACGAATCGCTTGAGAAAAGTCAGCAATTGTTAGAAAAGAAAGAGGAATCTCTTGTAGCAAGACAACAGCAGATTGAAGATTTGGAAAGCAAAGTGGGAGAGTTAGTACAAAAACAACAAGATGAATTAGAGCGAATTTCTAACTTAACGCGTGAACAAGCAAGAGCTATTATCTTAGAAAAAGTTGAAAATGAAATTTCGCATGAAATCGCTGTTATGGTAAAAGAAACTGAAGTACGTGCAAAAGAAGAAGCAGATAAGAAAGCGAAAGAAATCCTATCTTTAGCTATGCAAAGATGTGCTGCTGATCACGTTGCCGAAACAACGGTTTCAGTTGTAAATCTCCCAAATGACGAAATGAAGGGTCGTATTATCGGACGTGAAGGACGTAATATTCGTACACTAGAAACATTAACGGGTATTGATTTAATTATTGATGATACACCAGAAGCAGTAATCCTATCAGGTTTTGATCCGATTCGTCGTGAAACTGCTCGTATTGCTTTGGATAAACTTGTACAAGACGGACGTATTCACCCAGCGCGTATTGAAGAAATGGTTGAAAAATCAAGACGTGAAGTGGATGAGTATATTCGTGAAGTTGGAGAACAAACGACTTTTGAAGTAGGTGTACATGGATTACACCCAGACTTAATTAAGATTTTAGGTCGTTTGAAATTTAGAACAAGTTACGGTCAAAACGTCTTAAAACACTCTATGGAGGTTGCTTACTTGGCTGGATTAATGGCAGCTGAACTTGGTGAAGACGAAAAGCTTGCTCGTCGTGCTGGTTTATTGCATGACATCGGAAAGGCAATTGACCATGAGGTTGAAGGTAGCCACGTTGAAATTGGCGTCGAGCTTGCGACAAAATATAAAGAGCATCCAGTGGTTATCAATAGTATTGCATCTCATCATGGAGATACAGAACCGACTTCTATTATCGCAGTTCTTGTGGCAGCAGCAGATGCACTGTCAGCAGCAAGACCTGGAGCACGAAGTGAGACGCTTGAAAATTATATTCGTCGTCTTGAAAAGCTTGAAGAGATTTCTGAGTCTTATGAAGGTGTTGAGAAATCTTATGCAATCCAAGCTGGACGCGAAGTTCGTATCTTAGTGAAACCAGATACAATTGATGACTTAGAGGCTCATCGTTTAGCACGTGATATTCGAAAACGTATTGAAAATGAACTGGATTATCCAGGACATATTAAAGTTACTGTTATTCGTGAAACTCGTGCAGTTGAATATGCAAAATAAAGTGGTGGTGTTGCACCACTTTATTTTTTTGTGCTGAGAATGGACACAATATAGAAAAGCTTGTAGAATCGGAAATGATTCACGAAATAGGAAAATGTGAGAAGATCCGTATTTTTATAAGTGAAGGTTGCAGTTTATGAGAAGAAACTGCGAAGAATGTATAGATGGAAAGGGTAAGAACAATGAGAATTTTATTTGTTGGGGATGTAGTAGGCTCGCCAGGAAGAAAGATGATTCAAGATTACGTGCCTGCATTAAAGAAAAAATATACACCTACAGTTACAATTATTAACGGAGAAAATGCTGCAGGTGGACGTGGAATTACAGAGAAAATTTATCGTAACTTTTTAGAGTGCGGTGCACAAGCAGTTACACTTGGAAACCATGCGTGGGATAACCGTGAAATTTTTGAGTTTATTGATGATGCAAAGTATCTTGCAAGACCAGCAAATTTCCCAGAAGGAACACCAGGAAAAGGACTTGTTTTTGTAAACTGTAATGGTATAGAAGTAGCGATAATTAATTTACAAGGCCGCACATTCCTTCCGCCAATTGATTGTCCATTCCGAAAAGTGGATGAATTGATTAAAATTGCGAAAAAACGTACGAACATTATTTTTATTGATTTTCATGCGGAAACAACGAGTGAAAAGCAAGCGCTTGGATGGTATGTAGATGGACGTGCTACAGCAGTTGTTGGAACGCACACGCATGTTCCGACAGCGGATAATCGTATTTTACCAGGTGGAACGGCTTATATTACAGATGTTGGGATGACAGGTCCATATGATGGGATTTTAGGAATGGATCGCGAAGCTGTGCTGAAGAAATTTTTAACAAACCTTCCAGTGCGATTTGAAGTAACGAATGGAAGAACGCAGTTAAGTGCTGTACTAATTGATGTAGATCCAAATACAGGGAAAGCTAAAAAAATTGATCGTATTTTAATTAATGATGATCAGCCTTTTTTTGAATAAAAAATAAAAAATTAGAAAAGAGAATATATTTTAATTTTTTAGAAAAATTAGAGGGTTTTAGCAGGAATATGAATCATTGCTCGTGAATATAAGTTAAAAGTGAATTCAATCGCTAATATTTTTTAAAGAAACGAGGAGGAAACGAGCAATGGAAATATTAAAAGTTAAAGCAACTTCGGTACCTAACTCTGTAGCTGGTGCACTTGCTGGAGTCATTCGTGAGCGTGGTTCAGCAGAAATGCAAGCAATTGGTGCAGGTGCATTGAATCAAGCCGTAAAGGCAGTAGCAATTGCGAGAGGATTTGTGGCGCCAAGTGGTGTGGATTTGATATGTATCCCAGCATTCACAGATATTATGATTGATGGTGAAGAACGTACAGCAATTAAGTTAATTGTAGAGCCTCGTTAAATTGGATGACCTGTTTGCATTTGCAAACAGGTCATTTTTATTCTTCTATTTGTGGGCAATAAGGCCCTCAATTTAAAATTCGGAGGGGTGGATGAAGTTTACCACTGATGGAATGTAAGGATATTTTAGGAAGAAAGGATGAAAAGCATTGAAAATTTTTGATGCGCATTGTGATGTATTGTGGCAGCTATGGCTCGGGAAAGGCAAGCGAACTTTTCAAAATGATTCTTTTTTACATATTACATACGATCAATTAAAACGAAAGGGCGGTAGTATTCAGTGTTTTGCAATTTATGTACCGGAAGAAATTCCATATGGACAGCGATTTGCAGTTGCATTAGAGATGGCGAATATATTTCATGAACAAATTTTGGCACTGCCGAATATAAACTTGATCCGGACAAAAGAAGATATTCAGCAATTAGAAAAAGATGATATAGGAGCCCTTTTAACTTTAGAAGGATGCGATGCAATTGGAAAAGAATTAACGAAGCTACAAACGTTGTATTATCTTGGTGTTCGTTCTGTTGGACTTACTTGGAACTACGCGAATTTAGTTGCTGATGGAGCGTTAGAGTCTCGAGGTGGCGGTTTAACACTGTTTGGAGAAAAAGTAGTGGAAGATTTAAATCGTTACAAGATATGGACAGATGTTTCTCATCTGTCAGAGAAAGGGTTCTGGGATGTGATGGAACTTGCTGATTATCCTATTGCATCGCATTCAAATAGCTATGAGTTATGTCCGCATCCAAGGAATGTAACAAATGAACAAATAAGAGCGTTAATTCAAAAAGACGGAATGATTGGGATAACATTCGTTCCAATGTTTTTAGCTGCAAACAAGTCTGTTTGTACGGATGATATATTGCGCCATGTAGAGCATGTATGTATGCTTGGTGGTGAGAGGAATGTTGGATTCGGATCAGATTTTGATGGAATCACGGAAACAGTCGAACATGTGGAAAGATATGAGCATTATGACTATGTCATAAATGAACTATTAAAGCGCTATAAAGAAGATCAAGTTCATAATTTCATATATCGTAATTTTATACACCATATTCCATTCTAAGACATTGTTATAAAAGAGGGGTAAGAAGTTAGAAAATTTGAAAAATACTCAATAAAACTGTATCAAATTGTTGCATTTTTACTGTTGTAGGGCTAGAATTGTAAACGAATTAAGATTATGCAAAACATTCACTGAAATCAGAAGAGGTATAATTTGTGTCCATTGTAGTTTCTTGTCTTAAAAAGTGCTAAACTAGTACTGTAAAAAAATACACTACAATGTATGCAGTTAAAGGGGTGTAGGAAATGATTAGTCAACTTTCATGGAAAGTTGGAGGCCAACAAGGTGAAGGAATTGAAAGTACAGGAGAAATCTTCTGTATTGCATTAAACCGACTAGGTTATTATTTATATGGTTATCGTCATTTTTCATCACGAATTAAAGGTGGTCATACAAACAATAAAATTCGCGTAAGTACAACAGAAGTACGCGCGATATCAGATGATTTAGATATTTTAATCGCATTTGATCAAGAAACAATTGATTTTAACTTCCACGAACTACGTTCTGGTGGAATTGTTGTTGCAGATGCAAAATTCAATCCAAGCATTCCTGAAGGAACAGATGTAACTTTATATGCAATTCCATTTACGGATATTGCTTCTGAACTAGGTACATCTTTAATGAAAAACATGGTTGCGGTTGGAGCGTCTAGTGCGGTATTAGGGTTAGATGAAAAAGTGTATTTAGAAGTTGTAGATGAAATTTTCAGTCGTAAAGGAGAGCAAGTTGTTCAGAAGAACATGGAAGCAATTCAACGCGGCTCTCAGTATATGAAAGAATTGCTCGGCGAAAAAGTAAATATGATGCAACTTGAAAAAGCAGATGGAAAAAAACGTATGTTTATGATTGGGAACGATGCAATCGCATTTGGTGCAGTAGCTGGCGGTGCTCGTTTTATGTCTGCTTATCCAATTACACCTGCTTCTGAGATTATGGAATACTTAATTAAGAAGCTTCCAAAAGTAGGAGGAACGGTTATTCAAACTGAGGACGAAATCGCTGCTTGTACGATGGCAATTGGTGCAAACTATGCTGGTGTACGTACATTAACAGCTTCAGCAGGTCCTGGTTTATCTCTCATGATGGAAGCAATTGGATTAGCCGGGATTACAGAAACACCTCTTGTAATCATTGATACACAGCGTGGTGGACCAAGTACAGGGTTACCAACAAAACAAGAACAATCTGATTTAATGGCAATGATTTACGGAACGCATGGTGAGATTCCAAAAATCGTTATGGCGCCAAGTACTGTTGAAGAGGCATTTTATGATATTGTCGAAGCGTTTAACTTATCTGAAGAATACCAAGTTCCTGTTATCTTTTTAACAGATTTACAACTTTCTTTAGGTAAACAAACAGTAGAACCGCTTCAATTAGAAAAAGTTGAAATTCGCCGCGGTAAACTTGATTTACATGCTGAGCTACCAGAGCGTGAAAATAAAGCATACTTCAAACGTTATGAAGTAACAGAAGATGGCATTTCACCACGTGTTGTACCTGGTATGAAAAATGGTATTCACCATGTAACAGGCGTAGAGCACGATGAAACAGGTAAACCATCTGAGTCAGCGCTTAACCGCAGCGCACAAATGGACAAACGTTTCCGTAAAATGGAGAATATTAAGTTTAATACCCCTGTATATAAAAATGCAAAATATGATGACGCTGATGTATTATTAGTAGGCTTTAACTCAACTCGTGGTGCAATTGAAGAAGCGATGGAACGTTTAGAGCAAGATGGATTAAAAGTAAATCATGCTCATGTTCGCTTAATTCATCCATTCCCAACGGATGAGATGCTGCCGCTTGTGAAAGATGCAAAACGTGTTGTCGTTGTAGAAAACAATGCAACTGGACAGCTTGCTAATATTATGAAGATGAATCTTGGCTCTGGTGAGAAAATTTCTAGTCTGCTGAAATATAACGGAAACCCATTCTTGCCAAAAGAAATTTACAACGAATGCAAAAAAGGGGTTGTTTTAAATGGCAACATTTAAGGACTTTCGTAATAGTGTAAAACCAAACTGGTGTCCAGGTTGCGGTGATTTCTCAGTGCAAGCAGCAATTCAGCGTGCTGCTGCAAATGTAGGGTTGAATCCTGATGAATTAGCGGTTATTTCTGGTATCGGTTGCTCCGGTCGTATTTCTGGTTATATTAACTCTTACGGTGTTCATAGTATTCATGGACGTGCCCTTCCAATTGCACAAGGTGTAAAAATGGCAAATCGTGATTTAACAGTTATCGCATCTGGTGGTGACGGTGACGGCTTTGCAATCGGAATGGGACATACAATTCATTCTATTCGTCGTAATATTGATATTACGTACATCGTTATGGATAACCAAATTTACGGTTTAACGAAAGGTCAAACTTCACCACGTAGTGAAGCGGGCTTTAAAACGAAAAGTACGCCGCAAGGATCGATTGAGCCAGCGTTATCTGTAATGGAAATGGCATTAACTGCTGGAGCAACGTTCGTAGCACAAAGTTTCTCTAGTGATTTAAAAGAATTAACACAGCTAATTGAGGCTGGTATTCAACATAAAGGGTTCTCTCTCATCAACGTATTTAGTCCATGTGTAACATATAACAAGGTAAACACGTACGATTGGTTCAAGGAGAACTTAACAAGACTTAGCGAAGTAGAAGGATATGATCCATCTAATCGTATGCTTGCTATGCAAACATTAATGGAAAACAAAGGTTTAGTAACAGGTTTAATTTATCAAAATACAGAACAACCTTCTTACCAAGAGCTTGTAAAAGGCTATAGTGAAGAACCATTAGTTCATGCTGATCTGCAAATGGATCAAAAAATGTTTGATGAGCTTGTAGCAGAGTTCATGTAATAGATGAAAGGCTATCGAAGCTTCGGTAGCCTTTTCTAATACAAAATTATGATTACGTCTATTCATAAATAAGATGTACTTTCTTTACTGTGAAAATTCAGAATGATAAAATAATAAATGAGAGTCATATTATATGAGCTCCCCTTATTCCTCTTAGTATCAGGTGAAATCGTTCATGAATCCAAGCTATCTCTATTGTTTAATTTGACTGAACGCTTTATACTATAATAATGTGTATAGGAATGAAGCGATATGCTTTTTTATAAAAACAATTTAAACAACAACTAAAAGTTAAAACTTTGTATATGTAAGGTTGAAAGGAGATTATTCATGAACGAAGAGCAACGATTAGCAGGTCAACAAGCAACTTCAACTACTAAAAAAGCAGAAAAAGATTACAGTAAATATTTTGAAAGTGTATATCAACCACCTTCTTTAAAAGATGCGAAAAAACGTGGAAAAGAAGAAGTTAAAATTGAACGTGACTTTGGCTTACCAGAAGAGTTTCGTAATTTTGGTGCTGGAAGAAAGTTTTATATCCGTACTTATGGATGTCAAATGAATGAGCATGATACAGAAGTAATGGCTGGCATCTTTACGACTCTTGGATATGAGCCAACATTCTCTACAGAAGATGCAGATGTGATTCTACTAAATACATGTGCAATTCGTGAAAATGCTGAAAATAAAGTATTCGGGGAACTTGGTCATTTAAAATCTTTAAAACAAAGAAATCCTGATCTTTTAATTGGTGTATGTGGTTGTATGTCACAAGAGGAATCTGTCGTAAACAGAATTATGCAAAAGCATCAGCATGTAGATATGGTATTTGGTACACATAACATCCACCGCCTGCCGTACATTTTAAAAGATGCTATGTTTGCGAAAGCGACAGTTGTTGAAGTATGGTCAAAAGAAGGAGATGTCATTGAGAATCTTCCAAAAGTACGCCGCGGGGATATTAAAGCGTGGGTAAACATTATGTACGGATGTGACAAATTCTGCACGTACTGCATCGTACCGTATACACGTGGTAAAGAGCGTAGTCGCCATCCTGAAGACATTATTAAAGAAGTACGTCATTTAGCGGCAAATGGTTATAAAGAAATTACGCTACTTGGTCAAAACGTAAATGCATACGGAAAAGACTTCGAAGATATGAAATATGGTTTAGGGGATCTTATGGATGAACTTCGTAAGATTGACGTAGCACGTATTCGTTTTACAACAAGCCATCCGCGCGACTTTGATGATCATTTAATTGAGGTACTTGGAAAAGGCGGTAATTTAGTTGAACATATTCACTTACCGGTGCAATCTGGAAGTACGGATATGTTGAAAATTATGGCACGTAAATACTCACGTGAACATTATTTAGAACTTGTACGTAAAATTAAAGAAGCGATTCCAAATGCAGTATTAACGACAGATATTATCGTAGGTTTCCCAAATGAAACAGATGAACAATTTGAAGAAACGATGTCGTTATATCGTGAAGTAGGATTTGATAGTGCATATACATTTATTTATTCACCACGTGAAGGTACACCAGCTGCAAAAATGCAGGATAATGTACCGATGGAAGTGAAAAAAGAACGTTTGCAACGCTTAAATGCGTTAGTAAATGAATTTTCTGCGAAGAAGAATAAAACGTATGAAGGGCAAATTGTTGAAGTGCTTGTTGATGGAGAAAGTAAAAATAATCCTGATGTACTTGCAGGTTATACACGTGCCAATAAACTTGTAAACTTCGTAGCTCCAAAATCTGTAATCGGTCAGCTTGTAAAAGTGAAAGTAACAAAAGCAAAAACTTGGTCTCTAAACGGGGAATTGGTTGAGGAGCCGATTGAGGTGAAATAAAAGATGAAAATCTTTACAAAAGATGAAATTGTAGAACAGGCGAAAGAATTAGCAAAAATGATTTCTGAAACAGAAGAAGTAGATTTCTTTAAACGTGCAGAAGCGCAAATTCATAAAAATGAAAATGTAAAACGTACGATTGATGAAATTAAAGTTTTGCAAAAACAAGCAGTAAATTTACAGCATTATGGGAAATGGGAAGCGTTAAAAAAGGTAGAATCGGATATTGATGCGCTGCAAGATAAACTAGATGAAATTCCAGTTGTCCAACAGTTTAAATCTTCTCAAACATATGTAAATGATTTATTGCAGCTTGTCGCAAGTACAATTTCAAACACGGTCACAGATGAAATTTTAATTTCAACTGGCGGCGATGTGTTAAAAGGAGAGACAGGTGCTGAAGTAGCAAATAAAAAAGGCACGTGTGGATGCTAAAAAAGATGTCGAGTTCGGCATCTTTTTTTGTTTCGTTTCTAATAGATGATAATTTATCATGCACTTCTTGAAGTTTCAATGGTTGTTTGCAACTTCTGATAATCAGAGATTTTCTATTATAAAATGAAAGGTGCATGGCTTTTTCAAAAAAGAATAACACATTCCGCATTTGTCCCGCATATAATGAATTGAACATTCATTGAGGAGGGTTTCGTATGTCCGAATTTAGAGAGATTATTACGAAAGCAGTTGTGGGAAAAGGGCGTAAGTATATGAAAACAACTCACACTGTTGAGCCGAATCATCCGCCGACAAGTATTCTGGGATGCTGGGTTATTAACCATGCATACGAAGCAAAACAGAATGGAAAGTATGTAGAAATCGAAGGATACTATGACATTAATACATGGTATTCGCATGATGAAAATACGAAAACTGAAGTGGTAACAGAGCGTGTGCATTACACAGATGACGTGAAAATTGGCTATCGTGATAAGGGGGTTTCTGGGGAAGATATCGAAATTATTGCACGTGTCGTGCAACATCCAAATTGTTTAGAAGCAGTGATTTCACCAAATGGGAATAAAATGGTTGTTACAGTAGAACGTGAATTTGTCATAGAGGTTGTCGGCGAAACAAAGATTTGTGTAAGTGTGAATCCAGATGGTTGTGAAGAAGATGATACGCAATTTGAAGTGGATGATGATGAGTTTGAAGAACTGGATCCGAACTTTATCGTAGAAGCGGAAGCGGAAGAAGAATAAGCTGAGGCTAGGAAGAACATCTTCCTAGCTTTTTGTATATGTTTCAGATGATGGATCAAAATCATTTGTGTATAATTGTGTTATAATATATTCTTAAAGTGAAAAAGAGAGATATATGGAGGAGCAAAATGGCACAGTACACGCCGATGATGCAGCAATATTTAAAAATCAAGGCAGATTATCAAGATGCCTTTTTATTTTTTCGATTAGGTGATTTTTATGAAATGTTCTTTGAAGATGCTGTAAAAGCAGCACATGAACTTGAAATTACATTGACAAGTCGTGATGGGGGCGGAAGTGAACGAATTCCGATGTGTGGCGTACCGTATCACGCTGCGAAAAATTACATTGAACAATTGATTGAAAAAGGATATAAAGTAGCAGTTTGTGAACAGGTTGAAGACCCGAAAACAGCAAAAGGTGTTGTACGCCGTGAAGTCGTTCAATTAATTACACCAGGAACGATGATGGAAGGTCGTACGATAGATGAAAAGGAAAATAATTTCCTTGCAGCATTAGCACAGTTTGAGGATGGTTCCTATGCATTAGCTTGTAATGACTTAACGACAGGGCAAAATACAGTAACATTATTAACGGGAACACTTGAAGATGTATTACTAGAAGTATACGCAACGGGTGCGAAAGAAATTGTCGTATCTTCTACGTTCTCTAAGGAAGAACTAGACAAGCTGTTAGCAACACTAAAAATGACAGTTTCATATGAGGAAGAAACAAAAATTCCAGAGAGTCTTATGCATCTCGTTCAAAATGTGACGCAAACAAAACTACTTGCAGCAGTTGGACGTTTATTTAACTATGTCTTACGAACGCAAAAACGTTCTTTAGATCACCTGCAACCTGTGGAAATTTATTATACAAATCAATTTATGAAGATTGATGTCCATTCTAAACGTAATCTAGAACTAACAGAAACCATTCGAACAAAAGAAAAAACAGGTTCGTTACTATGGCTCTTGGATAAAACGAAAACAGCGATGGGGGGACGTATGTTAAAACAGTGGATGGAACGTCCGCTCATCCAAAAAGAAAAAATTGAAGAACGTTTAGAAATGGTTGAAACGTTTGTGAACGATTATTTCTTACGTGAAGATTTAAAAGAAAAACTAAAAGAAGTATACGACTTAGAGCGGTTAGCAGGAAAAGTTTCATATGGTAGTGTTAATGCGCGCGATTTACTGCAATTAAAGCGTTCCTTACTGCAAGTACCAGCCATTCTAGAAGCGGTTAGTCTGTTAGATAATTCTTATGCTGCAAGGTTAATTCAAGGCGCAGATCCGTGCGAAAGTCTAGCGGCGTTACTAGAGAGAAGTATTCAAGAAAACCCGCCGCTTTCGATAAAAGATGGTGACATTATAAAAGATGGTTACAGTGAGAAATTAGATCAGTATCGTTATGTAAGCAAAAACGGGAAAACGTGGATTGCAGAACTTGAAAAACGTGAGCGTGATATAACGGGAATTAAATCATTAAAGATTGGTTATAATCGTATTTTTGGCTACTATATTGAAGTCACAAAAGCAAATCTATCTGCGCTTCCAGAAGGGCGTTATGAGCGGAAACAAACACTTGCGAATGCAGAACGTTTTATTACAGATGAGCTAAAAGAAAAAGAGACATTAATTTTAGAAGCAGAAGAAAAAATCGTTCAGTTAGAATATGATTTATTCACAGCTCTTCGTGAAGAAGTGAAAGTATTTATTCCGAAATTGCAGCAATTAGCAAAAATTATTAGTGAATTAGATGTCCTTCAAAGCTTTGCAACTGTAAGTGAGGAAGAACAATTTGTAAAACCAACATTAACGGGAAAACGAGAAATTTTTATTAAAGATGGTCGTCATCCGGTCGTTGAAAAAGTATTAAATGGAAAATTGTATGTTCCGAATGATTGTATTATGCCTGAAAATATGGATGTCTTTTTAATCACTGGTCCAAATATGTCTGGTAAAAGTACGTATATGCGTCAATTAGCACTGATTACCGTGATGGCGCAAATCGGTTGTTTTGTACCGGCAGCAGAAGCAGTTCTACCTGTGTTTGACCAAATCTTTACGAGAATTGGGGCAGCTGATGATTTAATTTCAGGCCAAAGTACGTTTATGGTCGAAATGTTAGAAGCGAAAAATGCGATTGCGAATGCATCGGAACGAAGCTTAATTTTATTTGATGAAATTGGACGCGGTACATCTACGTATGACGGTATGGCACTAGCGCAAGCAATTATTGAGCATATCCATGATCAAATTGGTGCGAAAACGCTATTTTCAACACACTATCATGAATTAACAGTTCTAGAAGAAAGTTTAGATAACCTAAAAAATGTTCATGTTTCAGCAATTGAAGAAAATGGAAAAGTTGTCTTCTTGCATAAAATTCAAGAAGGAGCAGCAGATAAGAGTTACGGTATTCACGTTGCTCAGCTTGCAGAGCTACCAGATAGCTTAATTGCTCGTGCTAAAGAAGTATTAGCGCAGCTTGAAGGACAAGAGGAAGTAATCATTCCGATACGAACGGAAATGAAAGTTTCAGAAGAAATAGTGCAAGAACCTGTAGTCGTAAAAGAAGAACTAGATGCATTGCCAGAAGAAGTGGAAGAAGAATCACAGCTATCCTTCTTTACGGCGGAACAACGAGTGAAAAAAGAAGACAAACCTGCGCTTGTTTCAAAAGAAACAGCAGTATTAACGCAAATTAAAAAAATTGATTTACTTGATATGACACCGTTAGAAGCGTTAAATGAACTGTACCGTTTACAGAAAAAGTTGAAGAAAGGATGAGTAAGTAGATGGGGAAAATTCGCAAACTCGATGATCAGCTTTCTAACTTAATTGCGGCAGGAGAAGTGGTAGAACGCCCTGCCTCGGTTGTAAAAGAACTTGTCGAAAATTCCATCGATGCGAATAGTACATCTATTGAAATCCACTTAGAAGAAGCTGGATTATCGAAAATTCGCATCATCGATAATGGAGATGGTATCGCGGAAGAAGATTGTATTGTTGCCTTTGAACGACATGCAACAAGTAAAATTAAAGATGAAAATGATTTGTTTCGTATTCGGACGCTTGGCTTTCGCGGTGAAGCATTGCCGAGTATTGCATCTGTCAGTGAATTAGAATTAATCACAAGTACAGGGGATGCACCAGGAACCAACCTTGTGATTAAAGGCGGCGAGATTTTGAAACAAGAAAAAACAGCGAGCCGTAAAGGGACGGACATTACGGTTCAAAATCTGTTTTTTAACACACCAGCACGCTTAAAATATATGAAAACGATCCATACAGAGCTGGGAAATATTACTGATATTGTGTACCGCATTGCTCTGTCGCATCCAGAAGTCTCATTGCGTTTGTTTCACAATGAGAAGAAGCTGCTTCATACATCAGGAAATGGTGATGTAAGACAAGTCCTTGCGGCAATTTACAGCATTCAAGTTGCGAAAAAATTAATTCCAATTGAAGCAGAATCGTTAGACTTTACGATTCGTGGTTATGTGACCTTACCAGAAGTAACGCGTGCATCTCGGAATTATATGTCAACGATTGTAAATGGTCGTTACGTTCGGAATTATGTCTTAATGAAAGCAGTGCAACAAGGCTATCATACATTGTTACCTGTTGGACGTTATCCAATTGGTTTCTTATCAATTGAAATGGATCCGATGCTAGTTGATGTGAACGTTCATCCAGCAAAACTAGAGGTTCGCTTCAGTAAAGAACAGGAACTATTGCAGCTGATTGAAACAGCATTGCAGAATGCTTTTAAAAAGATTCAACTCATTCCTGATGCCGGCTCTGCAACAAAGAAAAAAGAAAAAGATGAAAGTGTCCAAGAACAGTTTCAATTTGAGCATGCAAAACCGAAAGAACAAACCATGCCAAATATCGTTCTGCCAAGTGGAATGGATGAACTAGAAGAAAAACCGAAGTTACAACCACCGCTTTGGAATCCACCAAAACAAGAATGGCTACCGTCAGAGTCTCTTGTAAAAGAAGAAAACAATTGGCAACCGTCTAAGCAAATTGTAGAAGAACCGCTATCAGGGGAGAATGATTGGGAAGACGATGAAGAAGATTTTGAATTAGAAGAACTCGAAGAAATACAAGAGATCGAAATGAACGGAAACGATTTACCACCGTTGTATCCAATTGGGCAAATGCATGGAACATATATTTTCGCCCAAAATGATAAAGGGTTATATATGATTGACCAACATGCAGCTCAGGAGCGCATTAACTATGAATATTTCCGTGATAAAGTAGGACAAGTAACGCCGGAGGTACAAGAATTACTCGTTCCGTACCGAATTGATTTATCGCTTAATGAATTTTTGCGCATCGAAGAACAACTAGAAGAACTGAAAAAAGTAGGAATCTTTCTAGAGCAGTTCGGCCATCAATCGTTCATTGTCCGCTCACATCCAACATGGTTCCCAAAAGGACAAGAGATGGAAATTATCGATGAAATGATGCAGCAAGTATTGAAATTGAAAAAAGTCGATATTAAAAAATTACGCGAAGAAGCGGCCATTATGATGAGCTGCAAGGCATCAATTAAAGCAAATCAATATTTAACGAATGATCAAATCTTTGCCTTATTAGAAGAACTGCGAACAACAACAAATCCATATACATGCCCGCACGGTAGGCCAATTATTGTGCATCATTCGACTTATGAGCTTGAGAAGATGTTTAAGCGGGTGATGTAAATAAAATAGCGCTAAACTCCTTATTTATAAAGGGTTTAGCGCTATTTTTTATAAGATTGACCACATTTTGACCACATTGTATCAATTTGTTTGCTGAAAAGCTTTTTCAAACCGATCTGATGATTCCTTTTGCATGTCGAAAGTCACGTGACAATAGGTGTTCATTGTCATTTCGATAGATGAATGTCCTAATCGTTCTGATACAATCTTCGGATGTTCTCCAAGAAGTAACATAAGTGATGCATGTGTATGACGCAAATCATGAAAACGGATTTTTTTCACATTGGCTTTTTTATTGCTTTAGAAAAGTGATTATACACATAGTTTGGATTCAGTGGATCACCTTTTTCGTTTTCATTTCTTTTTTCTTTCTTCGAGGTTTTTTCACTTTATGAAATACATTGGTTCGAATATATTCCCATTCCACGGCGGTATTAAAAGCTGTTTTAAGTATAGAATGGATATACTCCACATACTCTTCAGACAAGTTTTCGTCTTTTAAGAGGTGATTATAAAATTTATTTATAGCTGGCGGCTTCAAGTTAGTAAGTTTATAGTGACCTAATGCAGGGATAATTCTTTTATATTCTCTACATTAGTAACATTCGCTATAGAATTAATACAGTTGGCTATTGATTTTATCACTTTTATGTCGAATAAAGTATTTGATGTAGATGATATTATATTGAATGTTGCTGGGTGTTTACTTGGTTGGTTATTTTAAAATTATTTATCCCTATATTTAGAAAAAAATAAATATATCAACTCAATTTAAAGAAACACAATATAAATATTAATGCTTATTCAACATGAAAAGAGCTGACTCTTATGAGTTAGCTCTTTTTTTATAGACTTTTTTTCATTTTGTGAATACAAATTCGCTTTAGCTTGATAGAGATGTGGCGATACCTCAAATATCCCCAATATTTCTCAATAACCATTTTATGTAAAAGTGGTATATTTTATTTAGGTTATTAAAATAACCTAAATAAAATATTAATTTGTAAAAATAAGGAGGGATGTATGGAAAGAAATGCCCAATTATAGAATTATTGGTGAAGATAGACACAGTTTTCAGATTTGTTATGTTTAATTAGAGATGTGGTATCCTGTTTAAAAAATGATTTAACCTAAAATTCTTAAAGTGAAGATTGTTATTGATAAAGTTTATAAGAATTACATATTTGTTTATCTTCTACTTTATTCATACCACTCTAAATTTCTTTAACTATTATATTTTATTCAATTAAATTAAATTGACTTGTTAAGAATTATTCTTTTGTGAAGAGAAAGGTATGATTTGAACTATCTTTCCGAAATGAGGGAATGTATGCGATTAATGTCGAGTTTTAAATGATTTCAAGAAACGAGGCGATAAAATGGCACGGAGGAGCCTATTGTACAAAAAAACTAGGGAACGTTTTAAACAAATTGTAGTATTCTTCATGATATTTTTATTAGCATTTAGCGGCATGCTGCCTAGCGGTTTGCCGATGCTAAAAGTGAAAGCTGAAGATAATACTAATACAGCAGGTACGTGCTCACAACAACAGAAGCAAGTAGTGTTGATTAATGGTGATTTTGAAACTCCAACTGCAGGAGAACCAGTTTCATTTTTTGATGCTAAAGATGTTCCGGGATGGAATACTACAGATGTAAACGGAGAAATAGAGATTTGGAGAGATCAGAATCCAGCATCTGGACATCAACATGCAGAATTAAATGCATCGAGCGTTGGAATGCTGTATCAAGATGTAGAGACAACACCAGGACAAACAATACATTGGAGACTAGCCCATAAGGGAAGACTAGGGACTGACACTATGAGACTTCGAATTGGTGCAGTGACTGCAAATCCTCTAGAGACTCCAGAAGTGCAACAAATGACTGATGGAGACGAAACATGGGGACACTATGAGGGAACATACATTGTTCCACCAGAACAAACGGTAACACGATTTGGTTTTGAGTCTGTGTCTGCTGCCGGTGGGGACATAGGAATAGGGAATTTCTTAGATGATATTTTTCTTGGTTCAGGACCTTGTGTCTCAGCGACCAAATCTGTTGATAAAGACGGAGCTGTATATTTAGGAGATGAATTAACATATAAAGTGAATGCCAAAAACTATGGTGGTGACATTGCTTCTGACTCTGTTTTCATAGATACGATTCCTGATGGAACGGAATATGTTCCGGGGTCAATCAAAGTGACGAAAAATGGAACTACAACAGGTGTAACGGATGCGATAGATGGTGATGAAGGAGATTTCCAAAATAATAAAGTTACTGTTAAATTAGGAAATTTACCTTACATAAAAGATACGCCAGAAGGATTTACCGTACAATTTAAGGTGAAAGTTAAATTAAGTAATATTGGTAAAACAATAACGAATAAGGCGCAGATACAATATCAAGATTTATTAGTAAAACAACAAAAACAAACTGAAACGAACAAAGTTGTTAATGATGTTACCCCAAGAGATTCAAAATTAGAATCGGAAAAAATAGCGAAAAACCTCCAAAATAAAAGTACAGAAGTTGGAGACGAAATCGAGTATACGATTCGAACACGTAGTACGATTTCAGATAGCTTAGCTAAAAATGTAGTGATTGAAGATACATTACCGGAAGGCTTAGAATATGTACCAGGCACATTACAAGTAGACGGAAAAGTTGTAACAGATGCAGCCGACACAGACAATGGTCAATATGTGAACGGAACGGTAACTGGAAAACTGGGAGATGTGACAGATACAGAGTGGCATACGGTAATGTTCCACGCGAAAGTAAAAACGGGCCAGGCGGGTAAAAACATTCAAAACAAAGCGAAAGTAATAGGAGAGAATGTAACGCCACAAGAGCCACAGGCAAAAGTGGAAGTATATCCAAGAGATTCGAAGTTAGAATCAGAAAAAACAGCGAAAAACCTCCAAAATAAAAATACAGAAGTAGGCGATGAAATCGAGTATACGATCAAAACACGTAATACGGTTTCAGATAGCTTAGTAAAAAATCTAGTAATTGCGGATACATTACCAGAAGGATTGGAATATGTACCAGGTACATTACAAGTAGATGGAAAAGATGTGACAGATGCAGCTGACACAGACAATGGTCAATTTGCAACAGGAAAAGTAACTGGAAAACTGGGAGATGTGACAGATACAGAGTGGCATACAGTGGTATTTCACGCGAAAATCAAGTCAGGTCAATTTGGAAAAACGATTACGAACACAGCGGAAGTAACAGGAGAAGGTATATCAATACAAACTCCGAAAACGGACGTATCAGTGGATCCAGAAAAAACAGCTGACAAGCCAGCGATTGATCCAATCAAAGATACAGATAAAGAGATTACGGGTACAGGAACTCCTGGAGACGAAATTATTGTCAAAGATTCAACAGGAAAAGAGATCGGTAAAACAACTGTAGATAAAGATGGAAAATGGAAGTTAGATGTTCCGGAAGGAACAAAATTAACAAAAGGTGATGAAATCACCGCTGTAGCGAAGAAACCTGGAATCGAGAAAGAAAGCGAACCAGCAAAAACAATAGTTACAAGTGAAGAGAAAACAGTGGATCCAACAAAACCGATAGATCCGATGAAACTGTTACCAAGTACAGGTGGTCAATTTTCAATAGCACCATATGCAGGTGGATTACTTCTTGTAATTGGTTTACTGTTCTTAGTGAGAAGTAAAAGAAAATATAACTAAGAAGTAGTTAAACTATACCCATTATACAATGGAAGGTTTCATAGAAAGACTTTAGAATTTAAGCAGATGGTTTCGGTAGTGCACCGAAACCATCTTTTTTTAGCTTGCTGGCGATGGAGTGATATCCCTTATAGAAGGTGACAATTTTGTAAGAATACAAGCTTAATTTGTAAGACAAATACATGTTTTCTTTAACCATATTCTTCTAAAACAACATATGATCTAGTACAACAAACACTACAGTTCAATTGAACAATGTATAAGGAGGAATGAAAGTGCATGAAGACATTATTACGTGTTACAACTGCTATGACCGTAATGCTGTCAATAGTACCTTAGACTATTGACAGTGTATACGCACAGCCTACTCTAAAGATTGGAGGAGTAGCCATTGTAAACGACAAGCTTACATGAAAAGCATAAATTTAATCAAGGGGAATCGGTAATGAAACCATCAGTAAGACTTTGTATGTTAATGATTGCTATGATTCTGGCAGTTAGTGGCTTCACACCCAAAATAGCTAACGCCGAATTAAGTGAAAAAATTCAAAAGATCGAAAAGTTTGTTGAAAAGCAAAGAAGCATTAGTAAAATTCCAGGGATATCGGTAGTTATTGTAGAAAAGGGGAAAACGGTTTATCAAAAAGGATTCGGGTACGCTGATGTTAAGGCGAAAACACCCGTGACCTCTAATACATTATTTGAAATCGGATCTACAACGAAAGCATTTACAGGTCTAGCCATTCTGCAATTGGAAAAGGAAGGGCTGTTAAAACGATCAGATGATGTCCGGAAGTATATCCCATGGTTAGAGTTAAAATATAATGGAGAGCCGCAGACGATTACTTTGAATCAGCTGATTCATCATACTAGTGGGATAGCTTCTAATTCGATAACACAAATTCCTGAAAGTAATGCAGAATTGACTGTAAAAAAGAATAATAAAAAGAAGGTACGTAAAAAGTTTTAAATTTGATGAGAGGTGGAGATTCGTGAAAGTACACGATTGTCCTAATTGTAATACGTATAGTAGAGAATGTATTATTGTCATCCAAAATGCTCCGAACTTTTCGGAAGAGATATTAAAGTGCAGTATTTGTTCCTGGAACGGTAAGTGGTCGGACATGACAGTGCGGGAGGTTATATTGCCGGCGATTCCAGGCAGGATAGAGATCCCTGGCGTCGAACCAATTACTGGTTATTATGTACTTCATTCAGATCAAATTAGAATTACTTATACAGGAGGTTGTTGCCCTCATTGTGGTGGAAGTGATCCGTTATGCTGGTGCATGACTTTATAAACGATTATCATGAGCCTCTTACTCAAAGTTGACGATTAGACAAGTGCGGACGAGAAATCATCCGAAATAATTTAAGCACTATCTAAAAATAAGGTTAATATTGCAATTTTGCGATCCTTATTCTTGTTGTATACTCTATTCATGTGAGGTAGACATAACGCACCATTATCAGCAGTAACCAAATCCCAGAAAACCCTTCACACCAAGAGTTTGCCAGCCTTCCGTTCCTTCCGCTGTATGCGGAATTTCATACATCCCTGTCACAAAAGCATTTGGTAGTCCAAACCGTTCTCGTAGCCTGCATGAAATCCTGCATATCCTTAGCGTATAAAATCCGCATTTTGTCGTCAGTACCCCATTATTAATACTTATAAACTCAGCTAAAAACAAAAATAGCATACACATAATAAGGGAATGCTTGTATACTGATCTATACCGCATTCCCTTATCGTAATAATTGTATGTCCACTATATTTTTATTCTTCCTTTTCAAAAATTAAAATCCAAATTTCTTAGTTTCCACCTCTTTCTGGATCCATCCCATTGTATATAAACTCCTCAGTAAATGTCCAATTTATTAGCTGTCACCCCCATAAATCATAATAACTTTTAAAATAGTGATCCCAACTCTGTTATAAAAACAACAAATTGAATTTTTACAAAAGAAAACAACTTGGATAAAAATGGATTATTTTCTTTTGTAAGGTGGAACAAAGAAAGAGTGGAAAAGCAATACACAAAAATGTAAATCACATGGAGTAAACCAACTGATAAAAACTAAAAATTCCGACAATTTAATTGCTGAGGGTTTTCGTTTACTCTTTCTTTGTTATTACGAGTTTAACATTAAAAATAACATAAATCAACAAAAAATCACAAAATTATTATAATTTCGACATTTTATTCATCTCATACTAATTTCTGCTTAAAAACATAGAGTTACTTATCGGTATTCAATGTATCTAAAAACCTAGAAAATTCCCTTCAGAAGATCTGAAGGGAATTTCCATTCACATAATCACAGTTATAGGAAGGAAATATCAATCACTGAGCATTAATATTCTTTAACTGAGTAACAGTTCCAAAACTGATTTTTAATAAAAAAAGGGTTACAGATTCGATTGTAACCCTTTTTCCAAGTGTTTTTTGTTTTATACGATTTCTATAATGATTACAGGACTGAAGTATGGTTCGAAATAGCGTTGATTATATGATCCCAATCGTCACAGTGAATCTCGTGACCCGATCCTTCTAGGGTTAGTAACAAAGCATGCGAAATTTCATTAACAAGAGCAAGGCCATGCTCGTATGGAAGCACTGTATCTTCTGTACCATGGATAACCAAGGTAGGTATATTGATTCCTTTTAACTTCCCCTCATAAAAATCATCGCCTTTAAGAAGGGAGTGATTAAACATACTGAGTAGATTATTTGCTCGTTTTATTTCTTTTTCTACTTGCTTATAAACCCTCTTCTCATCGAATTTATGCTTTGAACCACAGAGTAAAGCTGATCCTGCAACCAAGTAATTTGCAACAGATTCTTCATCCGACCAATTTAGTTTGGTCGCATTAGCATGGTAAGCGAGTATCTTCTCATCGATTGGAGGCAAATTTTGGTTGTTGTCTTCAGAACCAAAAATACCTGATGCAATCAAAGTTATACTTAGAACTCTCTGAGGGTTCCTTAAAGCTACAATTTGAGCAATCATTCCACCCAATGACATTCCAACAATGTGTGCTTCGTCAATATGATATGTATCGAGTACCCCAACCGCATCATCAGCCATATCTACCACAGTATAATGGGAACTCCCCGGCTCATAAGTAGTTGACCGTCCGACATCTCTATTATCAAACCAAAAAGAGATTATATTCATAAAGTAAAAAAACGCTATACTTTTTGTAGAAATATACAGAAAGGATGGCATTTTTTACTCTTGGAGGTAGAGAAAATTCTTAAGTTGATGGATGTGTATGGTGAGGCCTGTTAGAGGTCGTAGAGATTTTAAAGATATAATCTATAAAATTAGATTTGACAAGAATAGGAAAAAAATATACAATTCAATTAATTGAACGTTCAATCAAAAAAATGAATATCCAATTAAAAATAATAAAAAATTTATAAGGTGGTGATTCTTATGGAAGACAGACAATCTTTTATAACAGAAGCAAGAAGAGAACAAATAATTAAGGCCGCTGTTGAAGTTTTAAGAGAAGTTGGGTATGTAAGTACAAGTTTGTCGAAAATAGCAAAAAAAGCAAACATAAGTACAGGGTTAATTTCTTATCACTTTTCTGGTAAAGAAGATTTGATGAACAATACTTTAATGTATTTAGTTGAACAAGAATGGTTATTTATTAATGCAAGAGTTAGTCAAAAACAAGCATCTACAGAAAAATTAAAAGCATTTATCGAAGCAAGTTTAGCTTATCAGGTTATAAACCGAACAAATAATATCGCTTTAATTGAAATAGTTTTTAATGCACGAACACCAGATCATATTCCTTATTATTTACTAGAAGACGATGAAGAAGATTTAATAAAGGGTTTATTACAAGAAATTCTCTTACAGGGGCAGGAATCAAAAGAATTTGGAGATTTTAATATTCAAGTGACCGCAACAATTATTCAAGGTTCGATAGCGGAATCTTTGATATCTTCCCAAAGTAAAATGAGTTTAGAAAATTATAGTGAAGAATTGATAAAAAGCATATTGAAAATAGTTAAATAATGAAAACAAAAAATCATTTATATATAAGTTAATAAAATGACATAAAAACCCCTTTCTTTTTAGGGGAGGACGAGAGCATCTGGCCGTTCACAGAAGCGGTCAGGGCCTTTTCCTAACACATGCGAGGTTTAAAACAAAGAGAGTAAGCCAGTAGCAGCCATGTTGTATTCTGCATATCTGCCTTATATGTCGATATATAATTCCAAAATATTGTTTATAACTAATTTAATAGAGAGGATAGGTACTATGATAGAGAGAGAAACATTTCTTGGACATAGTAAGTTCGAAAAAGCAATTATTGTTTTAGTGCCCATGATATTAGGCGGTTTGATTGGTTGGTTTCTTCCCATCATTGCCAACGGGATACTAAAACTTCCAGTAGTTCCAATGGAAAAGTTAATTTTACTCATTACATTCTTTAACAGCTTATGGGTTTCAAGTCTTGCCACTGTTATTGGAACAATAGCAGGTTTATTATTAGGCTTTATTATTTTAAATGAGAGTCTCGAAGTCACAATTTCCTACAATAATTTACAGTTAAAATTTGGAGAAAAAGTAAATGTCATTGAGAAACAGGACATTTTAGCAATCTATATAGAAAATAAGCATTTAATTATCCTTGGACAAAAGAGTAATGAATTATATAGAGAAGTTATTGAAGTGAAGAAGGATACTGTACGAGAAGCTTTTAATAAATATCAATATCCATGGAATGAAACGGATCCATTTAGTAGCCAATATCAACGATGGATTTTAGGACATACTGACTTTTCCGAAAAAATAAATGTATTACTTTATGCTAGAGACCGTGCATTGAAAGAAAAGAAAAAGGCAGATGCTAAATATCTACGAGAAGATTTAGCTCAGTTAGGAGCTGTCATTAGAGATGAAAGAAATGGTCAGTACGTGAGACTTGCCCAAAATGCTAATTTTGATGCTTAGCATTTAACTCGATTTAGGTAAGACTATTTTCTATATTCTTTACCAATTTGAGTAGTAATTGTGTGCTATTTTTAATCGAACTTTATTTCAAAGTAGCTGATCTTCCATGGTAATAGATAAAGGAGGCGGGTTTACCGTCTTCTTTTTTTGCAATTTGTTACTGTGTAAATAATCCTTAGCGTGGCTATTTTCCGAAATGCTGGCGATGCCTCATGTCCATCAAGCTAAGGGTTTGGAACCACCCAAAAATGAAAATTTCATCTTTTCATAGGTGTCCATGAGAATTTAGTTTATTTTTTCGTTTTAGGGAACATTTAGTTTCTTAAGTTGATGGATGTGTGGTGCTACTCCATCGCCATCAAGCTAAGGTTTTGAAGTACCCCCTAAACGAAAATTTTCTTTCTCCACAGGTAGTTACTTTGAGAAGTCAGCTCATTTTTTTTCGTTTTGGGGCGTTTATTTTTCTTAAGTTGCTGGGCATATGGCGCTATCCTATTTAGAAAGAGATATTATCTTTCACCAGCACTTCTTGTTTAATAATTACATGAAAAAAAGCTTCCAATGTATTGGATCAGTTACTAATATGTAAACTATTACAACATCATAAAACCCTGTCAATATAAACAAGATGAGAGATGTTAAGATACATATTCCTGCATATCCTCCATTGTCCTCTGAAACATAATATGCAATCAATCCGAATACAAAAGACATCACAAGGAATACCATCTGTAAAATATCAAGTACAATCGATATTCTCATCTCAGCAGGAGTAAAATTACTGCCAGCATCGTCAGCAGAATAGTTATAATTCCCATATGAAAATATTAATACCCAAGTAATAAAAAACAACATCATACAAAGTAATGCTAAGGTGTTATATTTGTTTGAACGCATTTCTTTTCCTCCTAGTATTTATGCTTAATATAACTAAAAGGTGTTCTAAAGATATAAACCTTCAAAACACCTCTTTATTATTTCAGCATTGAAAGCATTATTTTTTCCAGTTCCGCTTTATTTACATTCCTATCAAACACTGCTTCCCCTGGATTGTCTAAACTATGATTAATAATGACAATTTGATACGCACTATTTTTCCCTTTTGCAGGAACAATCATCTTCATACCTTGTAAATTACTATGTGAGTTATGAGTAGAGTAGAATATTTGATTTCCTTCTAATTCGTATTGTTCAATGTTTTCTTCTACAACAAACAAATGATGGAACGGATCTTTACTTTCTCCGAATACTTGTGATTGAGAAATTGTATAATTTCCTTTTCCGTTCGCATATTCTAAATTAATAACTAATTCTGGTTTTCTTTTAAGGTAATAACCCACCTTTTCGTCCTTGAGGGTGTATCCTTCAATTGTATAAGCTGGCTTCTTAATTTGGAAATCCACATGTTGCTGCGCTTCTTCAACTGTATATGTTAGATACTTCCCTACCTTATCCTCATAAAGTTTAGATTTATTACGAAGTTCATTTAATTTTTCACGATTTTCTACGCTTAAACGCTCTTCTTTAACCTCTTTTATATTCCCTTGGAATTTTTCAGGCATGTTTACTTTAACTAATCCTTTTTTCTCGATATGTAATATCTCTTTATATAACTGCACATACTTCTCAAATTCTTCTTTTGTTAAAGCCTTTTCAGCAAGGTATAAAAAGTCCGTTCGACTTTCATATGTTCTTTTTGAGAAACCCCACTCTTTTCTCGCATTTTCTTCTGTACCAAATAGCCTGTCTACAGCATTTTGGAAAGCATCTTTAGATTTCTGACTTTTTTCTATCGTTTGTCCCTTCTGCCTTTGATCTCCTTCTATTACAGGTGCATTGAATAAAGAAATAGATGCAACAGCAACTATTGCAATAATTCCAAGCACAGACCAGCGATATGATTTCTTTTGGAATTTCTTAATCATAAGAATTCTCCTTTTTAGCGTTCGTTTATTTCTACTTAAATTGGCTAGATTCGGTGCTTGATAATAACTTGAATAATGTTCTAAAAGAGTAATAATTGTATGTCCATATGCAATTTGTTCCTCTGATTCTATAAAGGTAAGCGCAAATGCATCACAGGCTAGTTCTTGATCTTCTCGCATACATGAATAGGCATACCAAAGAATCGGATTAAACCAATTTAAGATGATTAAACTATACAAAACCCAATTTACAGCTATATCTCTTCGTTTCATATGAGATAGCTCATGGTAAAAAATATATTGTAGTTGTTGCTCATTCAATACCTTCATATGTCTGCTTGATAATAATACTCTCGGGCGAAAAAGCCCAAAAACAGTCGGACTTGAGATTTTCCCAGCCAACCGTAATGGAATTTGTTTTTTAATTCCCATAGATTGTTTACAGTTTTCAAAAATCCCAACAATTTTTTCATCCGTAATATTGGATTGCTTTTTTATGTAAGAATATAATCGTCTATTCGTAATACAAGTTATCGTCGCTAGAATAGCAACTCCAAAAAGCCAAATATATAACGTAACTTTATAAACGGAAAGTGTAGTATCTTCTTTCTTTTTATTACTATCTATTTGGTCACTCTCTTTCATTACATTTACGGAGTTAGATTTGTAATTATCTCCTTTTGTAGTTACTGAATGATTCGTTTTATCTTCTGACACGCTTTTTTGTTGTATAGCTGGAGTAGTATCCTTTTGAAAAATCTCAGACACGCCAGAGCTATATGAAAGAAGAGAATAAATACTGTAGGAACTATCTGGTGACCATGGTAATAGAAGTCTTACAATTAAAATCATCCATAACATGTACTGCCATCGCGGAGTTATCTTGTTTCTAAGCAAGATTTTGACACATAAGATTAATCCGACTAATATACTTGCCATAATGGATGTTTCTATCACCCAATCAAAAAATCGAGGTAGATAGACATTTGCAAACATATCTATCATTATCTATCCTTCCTCTGACTTTCCACAGTCTTCTCATCCAGAATACGTTTGAGTTCGTTAATATCTTCTGAAGAAAGTTTTTCTTCTTTTAAGAAATTCACAAGTAAAGGTTTAAATGCTGCACCACAGAAACGTTTGAGGAACGATTTGGTTTCTACTTGTAGATAACTATTTTGCGACACTAAAGGATAATATGCATACATACGCCCTTTATCCTGATGGTAAGAAACAGCCTCTTTTTGGACTAATCGATTAATAAGCGTTCGAATCGTTTTCGGTTTCCAATTCATCGTTTCATCAAGTACTTCAATTACTTCATTGGCTGTTTGAGGCGACCTTGACCAAAGAACTTTCATGATTTCCAATTCAGCTTCCGATATTTTAGGTAATTCCTTCATTTTATAAAATTCCACCCCTTGTATTACATTTGTAATCTATAATTAAATATTACGAATGTAATCCCATAATGTCAACCATATTTTGGATTTGAGAATACATTTCCATGAAAATCAAGAAATTAATCCCAACATAGAACGAACACGTTTCTTAATAAAACGATGATCTTGTTCTACAATGTTATTTAGATATTTTATCTGTCTTATTTGGATGCCTACAGGTATCTTTTTCTCTTTCTTTAACTCAGCAATGGCCATAGGATAGGCTGGGTTCTTGTCCACTGTGATCACACGGGGCTTTGAAATATGAAAAGACCGCAATGCCTTTTTAAAAAAGCGTTTTGCAGCCTTGTGGTCTCTAGTTTTACTTAAGTGAAAATCAATCGTATTACCTTCTGAATCAACGGCACGATATAAATACATCCATTGCCCTTTTACTTTAATATAGGTTTCATCGACTCTCCATGAGTCATTTGTTGATTTCAGATGATATCGTACTTGCTCTTCTAATTGAGGTCTATATTGATGAACCCATCGCATAATCGTTGTGTGAGCAATGAATAATCCTCTTTCCTCCATCATTTCCACCAGGTTACGAAAGCTCAAATTGTACCGCAGGTACCATCTTACTGTTAATAAGATTAGTTCAGGCTGATAATGCTTCCACTTGAATAGGTTTTGCTTTTCCATACTGATCACGTCCTTTTTTAGAGTACTAGTATCAGTATGTCCAAGTTTAGGAGATTACTTCCAGGTATTTTGAAGTTTTTGCACCAGAACCCTTTTTCTTGCTACCGATAATGTGGCGTTATGTCGACTAACTCTGTATAGAATATACATCCAAAAGTATACAGTACATCATTTTTCTTGAATGGTATAATTAGGAAGAAGGGAGAGGGAATAAAATGAATATAGTGAACTTATGTCCTAAACAGCGGTCTAAGTATCGTATTATGCTAGGAACATGGTATTACTCTACAAAGAGGTACATCCAGTGGTTAGCAGACAGAAAAACATACGCAAAAACTTTACAACAAGAAAAGTTACCCTGTACAGCGATTCAGCACCGAACGATACTACTTCGTAAGCTCAAGGATGTAGATATGTGGTATCAACAGAATAAAGTTGTTAATTTAAAGATTGCCATTAAACAGCTAGATGGTATCGTCATTAGACCGGGAGAAACATTCTCTTACTGGCGTTTAATAGGTAAGCCTACTAGGAGAAAAGGGTATGTAGAAGGTATGATATTACACTATGGATCTTTTCAAGCAGGCATTGGAGGGGGACTTTGTCAGCTTTCAAATTTAATATATTGGATGACCTTACATACACCACTGACAGTAACAGAGCGATATCGTCATAGCTTTGATGTCTTTCCTGATTCCAAGCGGACTCAGCCGTTTGGAAGCGGAGCAACTTGTTCCTATAATTATTTAGACTTACAAATTAAAAACGAAACGGACCAATCGTATCAACTTCACCTTTATATCACAGATAAACATTTAGTTGGTGAATGGAGAACAGCCTATCCGCAGCTTTATCAATATGAAGTTTATGAAAAAGAACACTCAATCCAATCTGCATACTGGGGTGGTTATATACGACACAATGTTATTCAACGTAGAGTATATAACCAACAGAAACAGTTTGTAGAAGATCAATATGTAACGGAGAATCACGCTATAATGATGTACGAACCATTATTAGCTTGTAATAACGAGGAAAAAGGAAAAAGTCCACATGTAGAATTTTAAAATAACTTCCGCTAACGAGAATTATGTAAAAAATAAAGCCGTTGTAAAGTGATAATAAAGTTATTTAATTTAGATATAAAAAATACAAGAGCCTTGCTACATTGAATTGTAGTAAAGCTCTTTAAAGTTGTTTAATTTCTATCCATTTAAAAGTGTTTGCACTCAAAAATCAATAATAAAGTTGTTTAATTCTTATTCAATTAAAGCCCCGTTTACTGAATAAATAATAAAGATTTTATAGAATAATTAATTAAATGTTTATTGGAGGTTTTATTAATGAACAATATAAGTTCATGGCTATATAACATGAAAATCATAAATTACTTATTGGGAAGGAGTTGATAATTTAAAACTAAAGGAGAGATATTCATGATATATAGAAAAGCAAATCAGAAAGATTATGTTACAATTTTGAACATATGGGAAGAGTCGGTTTTAGCTACTCATCACTTTTTAACAGATACCGATAGAGAAGAGATTAAAAAAGAAATACCCTCATATTTCCAACATCTTAATATCCAGTTATGGTATGAAAAAGATGATTTAATTGGCTTTTCTGCTGTAAATAAACAACACTTAGAAATGTTATTCTTAAAACCAAATAAAACAGGTAAAGGATACGGTAAAGCTATTATTTATTCTTTAATTAAAGACTTTGATATTACGACAGTTGATGTAAATAAAGACAATAAGAGTGCAACTAAATTCTATATAAATAATGGCTTTTTTATAGTAAGTGAAACAGAAACAGATTCTTCGGGACGTCCATACCCTATACTACAGCTAAAGTTAAAATAAGGTAAAGGTAGAGGTCCTCCTTTACCTTTGATTTTTGCACTACACTGCGCGGTAGTCCAATAAGAATTAAACAACTTTATTGTCACTTAACATCTATTTTCAATACCCGTTTATTTACTAATTAGTTGGCTTGGATACATAGTACTAAATCAAGAACCAATTAGTACTGAGACTATAATTCAAGAAAAACAAATAGAACTCTAAAAATAACTTCCGCTAACAAGAATTATGTGAACATAAAAGTCCTCCAGTTAAACAATCTGGAGGACTTTTAATAGTCTTCTAAATACATTGAATCCCGATAATAGGACGTTATGTTAACCTTACATGTATAGGGCATGCAACAAAAACCACACATTACATGGCTTTCCCTAAATGGGGTTCAGCCGATATACATGTAATTTTGAGTCATAGGGATAACCATGGGGTATTACCCCATCGCTATCAAGCTAACAAAACAAAATTCCCCCTAAAATGAAAAAATACGCTATTTTTTCTGTAGAATCATAGGAAAGGATGGCGTTTTTGTATGTCAATTTCTGTATCTGATGAATTACAACTATTTGCTCAAGAAATTCAAAGCTTTTTATCTCCTAATATCTTACGAAATCTTGCTAGAGATGTTGGCTTTGTGCAACGAACAAGTAAGTACCAAGCCAAAGATTTAGTCGCTTTATGTGTATGGATGAGTCAAAATGTCGCTACGACTTCTTTAACTCAGCTATTTAGCTGTTTAGAAGCGTCAACAGAAGTTCTCATCAGTCCTGAGGGACTAAATCAACGATTTAATAAAGCGGCCGTTCAATTTTTACAACACATAT